>NZ_BATA01000001.1 GCF_000474235.1 Halarchaeum acidiphilum MH1-52-1 | reverse complement strand
AAACGCGGGAGTTCACCGCGTGCGCGCTCCTGATGCTCGTCGTCGTCGGCGTCATCACGCTCGTCGGGAACCGCATCGGCTACGACGGCGGCATCGTCGCCGCCGCGCCCGGAATGGCGCTGATCATCGTTATCGGACTCGCCAGCCTCCTGCTCGCGCGATTCGCCCCGATCGAACTCCCGGCGTTCGCCTACGCATGATCATCGCCTTCTGCCTCTCGCTCCCGTACTCGCCGGTGCAGGAGACGGTCGTCGGGCTGACGAAACCGATCAACTTCCTCGCGACGACGACGCCGATCCTCGCGTACGCCGGTCTCTCCGTCGCGTTGCAGGTCCAGCGGATGCGGGAGGTCTCGTGGAAGCTCATCCTCGTCGCCTGCCTCGTCTTCTTGGGCACCTTCTTCGGCTCCGCGATCGTCGCCCAGATCGTCCTCTCGGCGCAGGGGATCATCTGATTCCGACGGTATCACCCGCGGACCTACATCGTTATCACCGGTCCGGCGTGTCGTACGCTTGTGACTTCCGAACTCGACGACACGGAGACGGCCGCGCTGAAGGACGCCGCCTGTGCCGCCATCGACGAGCGGGCGGACGACCTCGTGGCGTTCGCGAGCGACGTGCAGGCCGAACCGGAACTGGGCTACAAGGAGACGGCGACGACGCGCAAGGTCGCCGAGGCCTTCGAAGATCTCGGTCTCGACGTCGAGACGGAGATCGCGGTGACTGGTGCGCGGGCGCGCGTCGGCGACGGCGAGTTCGTCGCCGCCGTCCTCGGTGAACTCGACGCGCTGGTGAACGCCGCGCATCCGCTCGCCGATCCCGAGACGGGTGCGGTCCACGCGTGCGGGCACCATGCCCAACTGACGAACCTCCTCGGTGCGGCTTACGCCTTCGCCGAGACGGACGTCCTCGACGGTCTCGACGCCGCTGTCGAACTCATCGGCGTCCCCGCCGAGGAGTACCTCGACCTCGAATACCGTCGCACCCTCGTCGACGCCGGCGATATCGAGTTCTTCGGCGGCAAGCAGGAGCTAATCAAGCGCGGCTACTTCGCGGACGTCGACTGCGCGGCGATGATCCACGCGGACGGCGACACGCCGGCGCGCTCCGTGCGCACGCGCGGGACGACGAACGGCTTCCTCGGGAAGACCGTCGCCTACGAGGGCGTCGCCAGTCATGCGGGTGCGGCCCCCGAGGACGGAGTCAACGCGCTGAACGCGGCGAACATCGGTCTGAACGCCGTGAACGCCCAACGCGAGACGTTCGCCGATGAGGACCACGTCCGCGTCCACCCGATCATCACGAAGGGCGGCGGCGGGGTGAACGTCGTTCCTGCCGACGTCCGCGCCGAGTCGTACGTGCGCGCGGCGTCCGTCGACGCCGTCCTCGACGCGAACGAGGACGTGAATCGGGCCCTCGAATCCGGTGCGATGGCCGTCGGTGGCGGTATCGAGATCGAGGACTACCCCGGCTATCTCCCCTTGGAGACGAGTGCGACGCTCGCGAACGCCTACGAGGATGGTGTGCGACGCGTTCTCGGTGAGGAGGCGCTTGATGCGACGCCGCATCACACGACGGGCTCGACGGACATGGGCGACGTGACGCAGGTCGTCGCGGGCATCCACCCGCATACCGGCGGCTGGGAGGGCGCGCTCCACGCTGACGACTTCGCGGCGGTCGACGAGGAGATGGCGTACGTTGCGCCCGCGAAGGTGACGGCGTGCGCGCTCATCGACGTGCTCGCCGACTCCGACGCCCGCGCCCGCGTTCGAGCCGCGAACGAGGACAAACGCGGCCGCGAGGAGTACCTCCGGGCGGTGCGCGCGATGCGCGAGACGACCACGGCTGACTACTTCGCCTGATCGCTCGCTGACGCCTAGTTATTTGGAGCCGCGTCGCCCCCGTGCGGGTATGGCGGAACTCGACATCGGGGCGTCGCAGGCCGAGTATCTCGAGGAGCTGCGCGAGGCGCTGGCCGACGAGCACCTCGACGGCTACGGGGCGATGCGTCCGCGCGACGCGCTCCAGTACCTCATCGACCGACACGAGGCCACGCGGCCGGCCGACGACCTCGTTCCGGACGTCGAGTCGCGCGCGGCGGACGGCGCGGCGGCCGACGACGAACCGTCCGTGGCGGGCGACGACACGCTCGTCGACGCCCCGGGCGTGACGCCGGTCGAAACGACCGGATCGGACGACGAGACGGCGTCGATGCCGGAGACGAGCGGGGAAGCGCCGTTGTCGCCGGACGAGGCCGCTGCGGCGGTGGCGGACGCGGACGCGGACGCGGACGCCGCGTCGAGCGCGAGCGCCGACGCGACTCCGGACGCCGCGGGCGGGGCGTCGGCGGACATCGATGGGGGAGGGGATCGCGGCGAGGAAGCGGATGGCAGCGCGGACACGGGGATTGATGCCGACGAGGAGACCGATGCCGATGAGGACGCGTCGGCGGCCGACTCCGGGCGCGACAGCGGGGGTGCGGGCACGACGACTGCGACGGCGGTCGCGGACGACGCGTCGCCGTCCGGACCGTCGGGGAGTCCGCTACGGCAGATGATGGCGCTGCTGGAGGAACACGACGACGCGTGGGAGGAGGTCGATTCGAGCGACGGGAAGTACGTCGTGACGCTCCCGGACGGGTCGAGCGAGCACGCGCGGACGCGCGACGACGTGCGCGCGCTCCTGTTCAAACACTACCGTTAAGATGGCGAACGACCGCGACGACGCGCCGGGGACGTGTCCGCGCTGCGGTGGCGACTTAGAGGCGCTCGTCTTCGACGGCGCGCGCGCGGTCGTCTGCGACGACTGCGGATTCGCGGACGTGCCGGCGGATCTCTCGCCGCCGGAACGCGCCGACGAGGAGTCGTGGGCGTCGATCCTGCGGCGCTACGGGCGCGAAAACGACGAGTAGCCTCTCACTCCTCGGCGCTCGCCGCGTCCGCTGCCTCCGCCTCCTCCGCCTCGCGCTCGCCCTCCTCGGAGCGGGCGGCGACGAGCGCGCCGCGGGCGACGCTGTAGAGGGGCTCGCGGGCGCGGCGGACGCCGCTGACGCTGAAGGGGATGTCGGCCTCGCGGAGGCGCTCGCGGAAGAGACCCTCGAAGCCGTCCGGACTGGCGGTGCCGCCGGTGACGACGACGGGCACGTCGAGACCCTCCTCGACGTCCTCCTCGTCGACTTCCTCGACGACGTTCTCGACGACGTAATCGAGGAGGTTCTCGTAGTAGATGCCGAGCGCGCCCTCGATGCCGCCGACGTCGCTCGTGAAGTCGAGGTGGAAGTCGTCCTCCTTCGTCGTCGTGACCTTATCGACGGGCGTGCCGGTGGCGCGCGCGGCCTGCTCGTCGATCCAGTCGCCCCCGCGGGCGATGGAGAAGCGCATGACGGGCACCGCGTAGTAGGAGAGACAGACGTTCGTCATCCCCGCGCCGAAGCTAATTCCTAGGCCGGTGAAGTCGTTCTCGGCGAGTTCGCTGTAGATGACCGCCATCCCCTCGTTGATGGGTTCGGGATCGTAGCCCATGTCGCCGAGGATGGATTCGAGGGTCTTCTGGTGGTAGAGCGTGGAGAGATCGGAGTCGATGGGGTCGGCGGGCGTCGAGAAGAAGAGGCGCTCGCCGGGGTGTTGAGGCTCGTCGACGACCTGCTGGAGGATGAGCTTGATCATCGGAATGGCGGACTTCTCGTCGGAGGAGAGGATGCCCGCCTTCATCGGACGCCGCGTCTCGCGATTGAAGATGTTCGCGAAGTTGAGGGCGTCGTCGCCGACGACGTACACCTTATCGCCCTTCTTGATGTGGAGGACGTCGCTGCGCGAGAGCATCTGGTCCGCCATATCGCTGTAGTCGAGTTCGACGAACGAGTTGCGCTGCTGGACGAACACCGTCTCCGCGCCCTCCTGTCGCGCGGAGATGAGGTTCATCGTGCCGACGTCGAGACCTTTCGCCATGGTTGTTGGTCGAAATCTGCCGACTTAAAAGTATGGCCACCGAGTCGATATCCTCCTCTCCCACGTCAGCGCCCGAGGAAGGACTTCATGCGATCGACGACACCCTCGCCGTCCGCGGTCGCGACCTCCTCGGCCTGCTGTTTCTTCCGGAGTTCTTGCAGTGCCGCGACCTGATCGTCCGCGCCCTCCCCCGTCGCCTCCTCTGGCTCCTCGTTGCCGCGGAGCTTTTGCAGGCCGCTCACCGCGGTATCGACGCTCTCGCTGCGCGAGACGTTCGCGTTCTCGGGCGTGAGATTCGAGCGCTCGACCTCCTCCTCCTCGCCCCCGGTACCGAGATTCAGCCGCGTCGTCTTCGTCTTCTCCACGCCGCCCCACGAGAGCTCGGAGGTCGACATCGCGTCCTCGATGTCGCGCTCGACCTGCTCGTCGGTGACGGTCCCCTCGCTTTCGGCGCTCGCCGTGCCGCCGTCGCTTCCGCCATTGCCGCCACCGCTACCGACCGCGGCGCTTCCCGCCTGCCGCGCGCGTTCCACGCGGTCGGTGACGAGTCCCGCACCGCCCGCGCCGACGAGCACGACCAGCCCGACCGAGTAGACGAGGACGCCGAGTGTGCTGTAATCGGCCGTTCCTTGAACGTTCCAGTGCTTCGGGTAGCTCGCGACGAAGACGCCGACGCCGACGAGGCAGACGACGGCGCCGAGTCCGGCCGCGTACATCGCCCGGCGATCGACCGGGAGCAACACGGGGATGCTCAGCAGGAACGCGGGAAGCCCGACGAGCGCGAGCGTGCCCGCGACCTCGCGCAGCTGCCAGTGGAAGAGGACGCTCGCGGGCACCGTCGAGGACCACCCGAACACCACTGCGCCGAGGACGCCGAGCGTCACGCCCGCGAAGAACAGCCCGAACCCGACGTAGACGTCCACCAGTCGCTCCGGCTCGCCGAGATACCGGCGGTACACCCGGACGAGTTCGTCCGTCACCCGCTCGGTCGTCTCACTCTCCATGCCCACACGTCTAGCACCCGGCGTTAAGACTGTTCGCCAGCGCGCCCCGTGTGCGGATCGGGCGTATGATTTAAGCCCCTGTGTGTTATTGTATAACACATGCCAACGCTCGCATGCCCGAACTGTGACCGCGGTATCGCCCGAGACGAACTCCGCGCTCGAACCGTCCCACAGCCGAGCGGATTCGGGACCAACTACCGCTGTCCGTTCTGTCGGGGGAACTTCGAGAACGTCGCCGAACTCCTGTGAGAGCCGTCCCGAACGCCTTTTGTCCCTACCGACGTACGAGTCGGTAGGCACGTAGCTCAGCTCGGATAGAGCGTCTGGCTTCTAACCAGAAGCGCGGGGGTTCGAATCCCTCCGTGCCCGTTTCTGTCGCGAGCGGCGCGAGCGACGAAACGGCACGTGGGATTCGAAGCAGTGAGGTCGCGCGCAGGTACGAGCACGTCCGACCGCGGTTCGAATCCCTCCGTGCCCGTCCGTCTTTTTCCTCGTCGGATTTCCTCGCTCACTCCGTTCGCTGCGGGAATCACTCCTCGCAAAAACACGGGAGAAAAAGGCCGGTCGCCGGAGACGACCGGTGAAACTCGCGCGGAGCGCGAGTACACCATACCGCGATCCGCCTGCCGTGGGCCGCTACGATCATCGCGCCCACGCGTCGTCCTTCGGCGTTCTTTTGATCGCGCTCTCCCTCCCGTCGCGCATGAATACGACACTCGTCGTCGCCGCTCTCCTCGTCGGTGTCGCGACCGGCGTGGTCTTCGCCGGTCTCCGCGTGCCGCTCCCCGCACCGCCGTCGCTGCCGGGAGTCGTCGGCATCATCGGCATCTACATCGGCTATCGCGTCGTCGAGGCCACCGGTCTCGGCTTCGACCTGCTGGGCTGGCTCGGCCTCGGCTGACTGCGGCGGCCACCGACGCTTTTCCTCTCGCCACTCCTTCGCTCACGTATGGCCGAACAGCGCTCATTCCTGACTCGCGCCCTCTGGTTCGTCGTCGTCGGCTGGTGGGCGACGCCGATCCTCGTGAACGTCGCGTGGCTCTGCAACGTCACCGTCGTCGGCATCCCGATCGGCATCACCCTCATCAACCTCGTCCCGACCGCGCTCACGCTCAAACAGCCCCGCGACCTCGACGCCGCGGCCGGCGGAAGCCAGCACGGTCTCCCCCGTCGCGCCGTCTACTTCGCCCTCGTCGGCTGGTGGGCGAGCCTCATCTGGGCGAACGTCGCGGCCTTCCTCGCCGTCACGGTCATCGGTCTCCCCGTCGCCATCTGGATGTTCGATCGGCTCCCGTACGTCACGTCGCTCTATCGCTTCTAGCCCGTCTTTCTCTCCCTCGGTCCAGAAACACGGTCCACGCGAGCAACGCGAGCGTGGGATCGGGGAGGCCGAAGGTCTCCCGGAGGAGAAAATTGCCCGCGAGCCGTCGGCTCGCGGTGGGTACGCTGACGACACCGGGTCCACTGCCGCACCGTCGGACGTGTTGCGTAGCACGTTCCGGCCGGATGCTTGGCTTTAAACGCCCGTCGCGGCTATCTGCCCCCATGACTGTCATCGGTATCGTCGGTCTCCCGGGGAGCGGGAAGAGCGAGGCGGCGGCGGTCGCGGCGGACCTCGACGTTCCCGTGGTGACGATGGGCGACGTCATCCGCGCGGCGTGCGAGGAGCGCGGACTCGATCCGGCGACCCACCACGGCGAGGTGGCGCGCGCGCTCCGCGAGGAGGGCGGCGTCGACGCCATCGCGACGCGCTCGCTCCCGATCATCGAGGACGCGCTCGACGACGGCGACGTCGTGCTCGTCGACGGCATCCGCTCGGACGCGGAAGTCGAGCGCTTCGAGGAGGCGTTCGGTGACGACTTCCTGCTCGTGAACGTCCACGCGCCCTTCGAGGTGCGCCGCGAGCGCCTCGGGGTCCGCGGGCGCGACGCTTCGAAGGCAGAGGGTGGCGAGAGCCTGCGCGAGCGCGACGAGCGCGAGCGCGGCTTCGGCATGGACGCCGCCATGGATGCGGCGGACGTCACGATCGAGAACACGGGCACGCTGGAGGCGTTCCACGACCGCGTGCGCGAACTCCTCCGGGAGGCGGGCGCGTGAGCACCGTCTACAGCGTCGACGTCGAGATCCGCGCGCCCGTCCAGCCGACGGAGGTCCCGGATCGGGTCGCGCGCGCCGTCGAGACGCTCTTTCCGAACGCCGATATCGAGGTCGGTCCCGAGGCGGTCGTCGCCTCGACGCACGAGCTGGAGGCGTTCCGCGAGGCGCTCTTCGAGCAGCGCATCCTCGACACCGCGCGCTCCGCGTTCCTCGACGGACGCGACGAGGACGCTTCGCCTTCGACCTGAAGAAGCAGGCGGCGTTCCGCGGCGTCGTCAATTTCTCCGTGGGTAGCCCCGCGGAACTCGGCGATATCCACGTCGAGGTGACGGTGCACGAACCCTCGGTCGATGCGTTCATCGCCTCCCTCGCGCCCGAGACCGAGGAGGGCGAACCGATCGACGACGCCGAGTGATCAGGCGACGAGCACCTGTACGACGGCGAAGAGGACGACGACGCCGAGGACGTCGCAGAGGTTGGTGACGACGGGGATGACGACGTCGTCGGGATCGAGTCGGAGTCGGTAGGCGGCGTACGTCGCGGCGACGGTGACGACGACGGCGAGGAGGGCGAGCGCCGCGCCGGACGCGAGCGAGACAGCGACGACGGTGAGGACGCTGAGGTCGGGATGGCCGCCCGTGAGTACGGTCGCTCCCCACGCGCCCGCGCCGACGACGGGGAAGACGCTGAGCGCGAGCGTGACCGTCGCGAGCGCGTTGCCCGCGAGGTCGTCGTCCCTCGGATCGAAGGAGAGCGTCCCGAGGTGGAGCGCGGTGGAGAGCCGCGAGGCGAGGATGCTCCCGAGGTTCCCCGCGGTCCCGATCGTGACGGGGACGAGTACGAGGAGGCTCGGGTGTCGATAGAGGGTGTTCTCGAAGCTCCCGAGTACGAGACCGCTCCCGATCTCGACGGCCGTCAGGCCGAGCAGTACGGGGAGGGTCGCGCGCGTGATCGCCGAGACGGTCCACTCCTCCGGCATCTATCTCACCTCGAGGACGAGTCGGACGGCGACGACGAGGAAGGCGAGACCGAAGACGTCGCCGATGGTGGTGACGAGCGGGCCGACGAGCGCGTCCGGGTTGTACCCGCGGCGGAAGCCGACGAACACGACCGCGACGACGGCGCCCGTGAGGACGAGTCCGGAGAGGAGACCAGCGATGAGCGCGACGGCGACGAGGACGCCGAGACCCGCGACCTCGCGTCCGAGCGCGAGGAGCACGCAGAACGCCAGTACCGCGGCGAACACGGAGGCGAGGAGACCGTTCGCCATCGCGGCCGCCCCCGCGGCGAGGAGTCGATCGTCGGCCTCGAAGTGGGGGCGGACCAGCCCCTGATGGAGACCGGTGGCGAGGCGCGCGCCGAGCGACCCGTAGACGTTTCCGCGGGTCGCGAGCAGCGCGGGCACGCAGACGATGAGACCGGGCACGAGGCGGAGTTCGGCGCGCATCCCGCTGAGGACGACGCCCGAGAAGAGCCCCCCGATCATGCTCGCGACGAGCGCCGGTGCGGCCTCCCGGTAGGCGTCGGCGGCGACGTCGCGGATGCTCACACCGATACCAGACGCGGCGGTCCGTAAAATATCCCGGCCGTTTCGATCCCTCACTCCGCGGCGAGGAGCGCGCCGGCGCCGACGGCCGCGACCGCGAGCGCGACGCAGAGGACGTCGAACGCGGCCGCGAATCCCGCGCGCGTCGAGAGGACGCCGACGACGCCGGGTGCGAGCGCGCCAGCCCCCATTAGGACGGTGCGGACGACGCCGAGACCGCCGCCCGCGACGTCCTCGGGCAAGAGGGCCATCAGGTACGCGCCCCGGACGGGCCGGAAGCCGTGGCTCCCGAGACCGAAGACGACGACCGATCCGACGAGACCGACGAGTCCGAACCCGCCCGCGCCGAGCGTGAGCGCGAGCAGCCCGACGGCGGCGAGTGCGAGCGTGCCGGCGACGACGCGGAGTGCCCCCACTCGGTCGGCGACGTCGCCCGTGACGGTCTGGACGAGGCTGACGACGAACAGCCCGCCGTAGACGGCGCTCGCGGTCGCGGGCGCGAGTCCGGCCCATTCGAGGTACTGCGGGAGGAACGCGACGACGCCGTTGTAGGCGAAGGAGAACCCGACCGTGACGCAGACGAACCCGGCGAACGCGGGGTCACGAAAGAGCGCGGCGTAGCGCCGGAGCGAGACGCGCGCGTCGGTCGCGGCCGTCGATGTCGGCTCGCGGGCCCGCAGTCGCCCGTAGGAGAGCGCGACGAGCGCGAGACCGACGACCCCGGCCGCGAGGAAGCACGCGTGCCACGTGACGCGCCCGGACGCGAGGCAGAACGCGACGGCGGCGGGCGCGGCGACGCCGCCGAACGCTCCCGCGGTGTCGAGGATGCCGAGCGCCCGGCCGGTCCGCTCGGTGTACACCGCTGAGAGCAGGCCGACCGCGACGGTCTTGTGGACGCCCGTGCCCGCACCGATGAGCACCATCGCGCCGAACAGGACGAGAGCGGGGACGTCGCCCCAGAGCGCGAGCGCGGCGACGGCCGCCGCACCCGCACCGAGCGCGATCACTCGCGCCGCACCCACGCGATCGGCGAGCGCGCCGCGGGGAACTGGCAGAGCGCGTAGACGAGCATCATCGCCGTGAACGCGAGTCCGAGCGTCGCGTTCGAGACCCCGTAGCGCGCGCTCAGCGTGCCGAACAGCGGGGGGAACGCGTACCGGAGGGACTTCGCGAGGAACCAGATCGCCGCCGTCGCCGCGAGGGCGTCCAGCGAGCGGAGGCGTCGGCGCACCCCGGGAGATGCGACCGGACGGGGGAAAAGGCTTCTAGTCGCCGAACGGACCCATGCCGCCCATGCCGCCGCCACCGCCGCCGCCGCCGCCCTGCATCTTCTGCATCATGCGCTGCATGTCGCCGTCGCCCATCCCTTGGAACTGCTTCATCGTCCGGGCCATCATCTTGTGTTGCTCCAAGAGCTCGCGGACGGTCTCCTCGCCCTGTCCGGATCCCGTCGCGATGCGGTGGATCTGCGAGGCGCCGATGGCGCGCGGGTTCTCGAGTTCCTCGTCGGTCATCGAGTCCATGACGACCTCGAAGTTCCGCATCCGGTCCTGCGTGACGTCCATCGCGTCGTCGGGCAACTGGTCCATGAGGCCGCCGCCCATCCCCGGGATCATGTCCATCACCTGATCGAGGGGACCCATGTTGCTCATCGCGCTCATCTGCCGCTGCATGTCCTTCAGGGTGAACTCCCCCTTCAGCATGTCCTCGGGATCCCAGTCCTCCTCTTCCTCCCCGGTCTCCTCCATCGCGCGCTCGACGCGCTCGGTGAGCTGCTTGAGGTCGCCCATCCCCAAGAGCCGGGAGATGAAGCCGCTCGGCTCGAAGCGCTCGATGTCCTGCACCGTCTCGCCGGAGCCGAGGAACGCGATGGTCGAGTCCGTCTCGTTGACGGCCGTCAGGGCACCGCCACCTTTGGCTGTGCCGTCGAGCTTCGTGATGACGACGCCCGAGACCCCCACGGAGTCCTCGAACTGCTGGGCTTGGTCCTTCGCGCCCTGCCCGATCGCGGCGTCGAGGACGAGCAGCGAGCGGTCCGGCTGGACGACGGACTCGATCTCCTCGATCTCATCGATGAGGTCGGCCTCCAAGGCGTGGCGGCCCGCGGTGTCGACGATGCGGACGTCCGCGTCGGCGGTCGCCTCCAGACCGTCACGGGCGATCGTGACGGGATCGTCCTCGTCGGGATCGCCGTAGAAATCGACCTCGGCGCGCTCGCACATCTGCTTCGCCTGCTCGTAGGCGCCGGGGCGGAAGGTGTCGGTCTGGATGACCGCGGGGCGCAGGCCCTTCTTCGAGAACCACCACGCCATCTTCGCGGCGGTGGTCGTCTTCCCCGACCCCTGCAGGCCGGCGAGCATGATCGTCTGCTCCTCTAAGGGGAGGTCGGTCGATTCGCCGACGAGGTCGACGAGTTCCTCGTAGACGATGCGCAGGACGTGATCGCGCGCGGTCGTGCCGCCCGGCGGCTCCTCCTCCAGCGAGCGCTCCTTGATGGAGTCCGAGAGTTCCATCACGAGCGAGACGTCGACGTCAGCCTGCAGCAAGGAGCGCTGGATCTCCTTGACGACCTTCTCGACGTCTTCCTCATCGATACGGGACTTCCCCCGGAGCGAGTCGAGCGTGCCCCTGAGCGAACTCCCGAGGTCGTCGAGTACCATTTGTCCCACGTAGGGACCGCAGACGCATTAAAGCACTTATCGCCGCGACTCGACGTCGACGCCGCGCTCCGCGAGCATCGCAAAGAAGTCGTCGGGGGCGAGTTCCGCCACGTCGTGCTCCGCGGCGGCGTCGCGCTTGTTGGACCCGGGGTTCTCGCCGACGACGAGGTAGTCCGTGTTGGACGACACCGAGGACGTCGCGTTCGCGCCGTGGCGCTCGACGAGTTCCCGTACGTCGTCGCGCGTCCACCCCTCGACGCTCCCCGTGAAGACGTACGTCTCGCCCGCGAGTTCGTCGCCCGCCTCGATCGCTTCCGGCGCTTCCGGCTCGCCGAGTCTGGAGTCGTCGCGCAGGCGCTCGATCACGCGACGGTTGCGCTCGTTGTCGAGGAACTCCGCGATGTGCCCGGCGACGACCGGGCCGACACCGTCCACGTCCTCGTAGTCGTCGGGATCGGCGTCGAGGAACGCGTCGAGGTCGCCGAAGTGGCTCGCGAGGTCCGCGGCGACGGTCGGGCCGACCTCGGGGATGCCGATGGCGGCGAGGAAGTCGCCGAGCGGCGGGTGGCGCGCGGCGTCGAGTTCGCGCGCGAGGTTCTGCGCGCTCGTCTCGCCCCACCCCTCCAGCCCGGCCAGTTCCTCGGCGTCGACGTCGTAGATGTCGGCGACGTCGTCGCTCACCAGCCCCTCCTCGACCAGCTGCTCGGCGGCCGCCTCACCGACGCCCTCGACGTCGAGGACTTCGGTGAAGTAGTCGAGCGCGTGGACGAGCTGGGCGTCGCAGGCCAGCCCGCCGGTGCAGAAGGCGATCGGGCCGTCGTACTCGACGTCGCTCCCGCAGACCGGACACGTCTCCGGGAAGTCGAACGACCCCTCGCTGTGCTTCCCCACGACCTCGTCCACGTACGGGATGACGTCGCCGGCGCGCTCGATGCGCACCTCGTCGCCGATGTTCGCGCCGAGGTCGGCGATCTCCTCGGGGTTGTGGAGGCTCGCGCGCGACACCGTCACGCCGCCGACCTGCACGGGTTGCAGGAGCGCGACGGGTGTCAGCCGTCCGGTCCGGCCGACCTGCACGACGATGTCGGTGATCGTCGTCTCCTCCGTCCGCGCCGGGAACTTGTAGGCGTACGCCCACCGGTAGTAGCGCGACGTGATCCCGAGGCGCTCGCACTGCGCGCGGTCGTCGACTTTCAGCACCGTGCCGTCGATCTCGTAGTTCAGGTCCTCGCGCACCCCCCGTAGCTCGTCGCGGTAGTCGATGGCCGCCTCGATGTCCGCGACGCGCCGATCGCGCTCGTTCGTCTTCAGCCCCCAGTCGGGGAATCGCCCGAGTTCGTTCCAGTGGGTGTCGAGACCCTCGATCCCGGCGTCGATGCCGCCCGCGGAGGCCGACGATCGCTCGCGGAGCGCGTCGAGCAGTTCTGCCGTACTCGCGTCGCCGCCGTTCCACGCCTCGCGGACGGCGTCGTCCCCGTCGCCCGCTCCACCGTCCGTCGCACCCGACGCCTCCGCGTCCCACGCGGCCAGCACGTCGTAGAAGAAGCAGTCGAGCGGCCGCTCGGCCGTGACGGTGGGATCGAGCTGCCTGAGGGTGCCGGCGGCCGCGTTCCGCGGGTTCGCGAACGGGTCGTCGCCGCGCTCGACGCGCTCGCGGTTGTACGCCTGAAAGGCGTCCTTCGGGATGTACACCTCGCCGCGGACGACGAGGACGTCCGGGTGGTCGCCTCGAAGGCGCTGCGGGACGGACTCGATCGTGCGGACGTTCTCGGTGACGTCTTCACCCGTTTCGCCGTCGCCGCGCGTCGCCGCGCGCTCGTACCGCCCGTCGACGTAGGCGATCTCGATCGAGAGACCGTCGAACTTCGGCTCGCAGACGTACGTGACGTCCGCGCCGTCGAGTTCGCGCCGGACACGCTCGTCGAAGTCCCGGACGTCGTCGGCGTCGCCGCTGGAGTCGATCGAGAGCATCGGGACGACGTGCTCGACGGTCCCCAGTTCCTCCACGGGTTCCCCGCCGACTCGCCGCGTCGGGGAGTCCGGGATTTCGAGGTCGAAGGTCTCTTCGACCTCGCGGAGGCGCTCGAAGAGCCGATCGTACGCGCGATCGGCGATCACGGGATCGTTCAGCACGTAGTAGCGATAATCGTGAAAGCGCACGGCCTCGCGGAGGTATTCGACCTGCTCGCGCGCCTCCTCCTCGTCCAGATCGCCGACGTCGCGGAAGTCGAGGTCGGGGTCGGTGACGTAGGGGTTGTCGTCGTCCACCTCGCCCGCGCCGTCGAGGTCGGACACCGAATCGGCCATGCGTGGGCTATCGCCGCCCCCCTCCGTAAAGACGCGGGCGGGACGACCCTCACGACTTCAGCCGCGGGTCGATGACTCGTCGGAGATCCACCAGACGAACCGCTTGCCGACGTCCTTGCGCTCGATCACGCCCTCGTCGTGGAGCGCGTTGAGCCGCCGCCGCGCCGTCTGGAGGTGGTAGTCGAAGCGATCCGCGACCTCCCGCGTGGTCACGACCTCCTCGGTCTCGATGAACCGCACGAGGGCCTCGTCGGGGTGTTGCTTCTCGAACGGACCGCTCCGCGTCCCGTCTCCCATGTGCTGCTCTCGTCCTTTTTTCGCCAGACACATATGCGGATATTATGGCTACACTCATGATTGGTAAAACGAACACGGTGGAGCGAACACTTTAGATCCAGTGCGCCGTGGTACCTACTGATCATGCTCAGTTCCGCGAGACCGCCGACGCCCGGGCATCCCGACCGCAGCGAGGAACGCGACGAGCGCCGATCCGATACGTGTCGAGATCAGTGACCCGACGGATCGAGACCGGGGACGCGTCGAGCGCGCTCCTCCTCTCGCCGGCCGAGGCCGGCTATCCCGCCTCGATCTCGGCGAGGTCGTTCGAGACGGTCGTCGCCGCGGCGGTGACACAGACGGCCGCGACGCGCGCCGTCGAGTGGCTCCGAGCACGCGAGACGCCCCCGGCGAACGCGGTCGTGGTCCGACTCGGCGACGACCCGCGGTCGCCGCCGCTCGACGACGCGCGTCCGGCCGCCGCGGACCTCACCGTCGAGACGGTCGCGGACCCGGCGGACGCGACGGCGCTCGGCATCGCGCTCGATCGACGCCTCCGCGAAATCGAGCGCGGGTCGGCCCGCTCGCTGCTCTTGCTCGACTCGCTGTCGCCGCTCGTGGCTTCGGCGGGACTCGAACGCGTCTTCCGCTTCACGCACCTCGTGACGCGCCGCGCGGCCGCTCGCGGCGTCACCACGGCCGTCCGCGTCGACCCGGACGCCCACGACCGGCGGACGATCGCGACGCTCGCGGTGCTGTTCGACGTCGTGCACCGGTACGCGGACGGCGCGTGGGAGGCGGACGTGACGTCGCCCGCCTTCGGCGCGTGACGCGCCGCGCTCTCCGTCCCCCGTTCCCTCCGCGATACCGCCGCGCGTCGCGCATCGCGCGCTCACGTCTCGGCGACGCTCGGCCTTCGTGTGGCTACCGCGACCGCCGTCGGACCCGAATCTCCACCGGTCCGTCCGGCCGGAGCGTGATCGACGGCGCGAACGAGAGGTCGTCGAGGGGGTCGACCTCCCAGTCGCGGACGATCGTCGCGAGCGCGAGGCGGGCCTCCTGCATCGCGAAGCGATCGCCGATACAGCGGCGGGGACCGCCGCCGAAGGGGAAGTGGGCGAACCGTGGCAGCGACGCTTCGAACCCGTCCGTCCAGCGCTCCGGGCGGAAGTCCGTCGGGTCGTCGTACCACCGCGGATCCCGGTGGACGACCCACTGCTGCATCCCGATGGTGGTGCCGGGATCGATTTCGTAGCCGCCGAGGTCGTCCGGTTCGTCGGCTTCGCGGATCACCTGCCACACCGGCGGATAGAGCCGCATCCCCTCCGTCACCGTCCGCTCCGTCACGTCGAGAGCGTCGAGGTCGTCGTGGTCGGGCCTCCGTTCGCCGAGGACGCGATCGACCTCCGCTTCGAGGGCCGCGCACGCGCCGTCGTCCCGCCCGAGCGCGTGGAGGGTGTACGTGAGCGCGAGCGCCGTCGTCTCGTGGCCGGCGAGCAGGATCGTGACGACCTCGTCGCGGATCTGCTCGTCCGTCAGCGGCGCGCCCGTGTGATCCGTCGCGTTCAGGAGGAGCGAGAGGAGGTCGTCGTCCGTCGCGGCCGTCTCTCCGGCGCGGTGCTCCTCGACGATCGTGTCCACGACGTCGTTCAGTTCCGCTTGGGCCTCCGCGAAGCGGCGATTGCCCGGCGTCGGCAGCCAGCGCGGCACCTGCACGGGCCGTTGCATTCGCGCCGAGGCGTCGTCCATGAGGGCTTCGAGCGCGTCAGCGATCGCGCCCTCCGCCTCGCGGACGTCCACGCCGAGGAGCGCCGTCGCGGCGATCTCGACGGTGAGTCGCATCATGTCCGCGTGGACGTTTCGCACCTCGCCGTCGCGCCACTCGTCGAGGGCGCGCTCCGTGTACGCGGCCATCACGTCCGCGTATCGCTCGAGCATCTCGGGGTGGAACGCGGGCTGTACCGTGTGGCGTTGCTCGCGCCAGAACTCGCCCTCGCTCGTGAGGAGACCGCTGCCGAGCGTGGGCCGCAGCGACCGCTGGAAGCGCTCGCCCTTCTCGTAGGCCTGATTGTTCTGCACGAGGACGTGCTCGATCAGCTCCGGGTCGGTGATCTGGACGAGCGACTCCGTGCCGAGGTCGTAGCGCGCGACGTCGCCGTACTCGCGGGCGACGTCGGTGACGAACGCGAGCGGGTCGTCGCCGAAGGCGCGCGTGTTCCCGACCACGGGCGCCCCGTCGGGACCGGGGATGCGGGAGTGTGACTCGGACATGGTCCGATCGAGGCGGCGCACGCGGGTATCGCTACCGCCCGCATTCGCCGGCCGCTTAAGTCGCGAGGCGCGGGAGGACGCGCGCCTCGATCTTCCGCAGGTGCTCGGAGGCGGTGGAGACGGAGACGCCGAGCGCGTCGGCGACGTCGGCGACCGTCACCCCCCGCGGGTCCTCGTAGTAGCCGGCGGCGACGGCCGCGTCGAGCACCTCGCGCTGGCGGTCGGTGAGCGCGGCGCGGAGGTCGTCCTCGCCGGTGTACTCGGCGAGGCGTTCGACGCACATGTCCGCGCGGGCGCCGTCGGGGAGGTCGTCCGCGGCCGCCGTGATGTGCCTCGCGCGCCCGAGCAGGGTGACGGTGACGCGCTCAGCGTCGAAGCGCACCGGCGTGTCGAGGAGCAGGTGGTGCGAGACGAGGAGCGCGAGGAGCGCGCGGACGCGCGCTCCCGGCACGAGGTGGACGTAGACGGTCCGCTCGTCGACGACCGCGTGGTCGCGGACGTCCTCGTCCCCGTCGAGCGCGGCGGCGACGTCGCGGGCGTCCGCCTCCGCGAACCGACAGAGTTCGAGCACGCTCTCGTCCGGGCAGACGTGGAGGGTCCGGATCGTCCCGCGCCGCCCCTCGCGGTCGGGCACGAGACGCGCGGCGTCGCCCCCGCTCCGGCCGACCGTCACGCTGAGCCGTTTCACATTCGCCCGTTCCGGGCCCTCCCACAAGTAGCCGCGCGTCCCGCCCCAACCAGCGAGAATTGCCGTAACTCGCGTGCATATCCCGCTGGGAGAATATGCATACAGTACATGAGCGACGAGGACGACCGGCGGTTCGACACCCGGACCGTCCACGCCGGGCAGGAGTCCCCGGACCCCGCGACCGGCGCGCGCGCGCCCCCGATCTACCAGACCACGTCGTACGTGTTCGACGACGCCGATCACGCCGCCGCCCTCTACGCCCTAGAGGAGGAGGGCGACGTCTACTCCCGCATCAGCAACCCGACCGTCGAGATGCTGGAGGAGCGCCTCGCCAGCCTCGCCGGCGGCGCGGGCGCGGTCGCGACGGCGTCCGGGATGGCCGCGTTCGACGCCGCGACGTTCGTCCTCGCCGAAGCCGGCGACAACGTCGTCTCCGCGTCCGCCATCTACGGCGGGACGCGCACCTACCTCACGGGCACCGCGGGCCGGCGCGGCATCGAGGCCCGCTTCGTCGACACGCTCGACGTCGAGGCCTACGACGAAGCCATCGACGAGGACACCGCGTTCGTCCACTTGGAGACGATCGGCAACCCCGCGCTCGTCGTCCCCGACATCGAGGCGATCGCCGACGTCGCCCACGACCACGGCGTCCCGCTATTCGTCGACAACACCTTCGCGACCCCCGCGCTCTGTCGGCCGCTCGAACACGGTGCCGACATCGTCTGGCACTCCACGACGAAGTGGCTCCACGGCTCCGGAACCACGCTCGGCGGCGTCGTCATCGATGGCGGAAGCTTCGACTGGGACGCCGAGGACTACCCCGAGATCGCGGGCGACAACCCCGCCTATCACGGACTCAACCTCAGCGAGCGCTTCCCCGAGGCCCCGATGGCCGCGGCGACGCGACTCCGCGGCACTCGCACGCTCGGAAACGCCCAGAAGCCATTCGACGCGTGGCAGACCATGCAGGGTCTCGAAACGCTCGGCCTCCGCGTCGAGCGCCACTGCGAGAACGCCGCGATCGTCGCCGAATACCTCGCCGATCACGACGACGTCGCGTGGGTCACCTACCCCGGTCTCGACGACCACGAGACGCACGAGAACGCGTCGAAATACCTCGACGGCGGGTACGGCGGCATGATCACGTTCGGACTGGAGGGCGGCTTCGCCGCCGGCAAGCGCTTCTGTGAGTCCACCGATCTCGCCTCCTTCCTCGCGAACATCGGCGACGCGAAGACGCTCGTCATCCACCCCGCGAGCACGACGCACGCCCAGTTGAGCGAGGAAGAGCAGCGCGACTCGGGCGTCACGCCCGACCTCGTGCGCCTCTCCGTCGGCATCGAGGATCCCGCGGACGTCCTCGCCGACCTCGATCACGCCATCGAGGAGGCGACGCGATGAGCCGCGGCCGCCGCGACGACGTCGTGACCATCGGGTCGTTCGCGTTCGAGCGCGGCGGCGAACTCGACCTCGACGTCGCCTACGCCGAGTACGGCGACCCCGAGGACCCGACCGTCCTCGTCTGCCACGCCCTCACCGGGAGCCAGTACGTCGCCGGTCCCGCGCCCGAGGGCGTCAGCGGGCAGGCCGCCGGCTGGTGGGACGCCCTCGTCGGTCCCGGCAAGCCCATCGACACCCGCGCCTACCACGTCGTCTGCGCGAACGTCCCCGGCTCGTGCTACGGCACGACCGGTCCCGCGAGCGAGGGCCCCGACGGCGAGCCGTACGGCGCCGACTTCCCCCCCGTGACGGTCAGCGACTGGACGCGCTCGCAGGCCCGCCTGCTCGACGAACTCGGCGTGGAGACGCTCTACGCCGTCGTCGGCGGGAGCGTCGGCGGCATGAACGCCCTCGACTGGGCGAAACGCTACCCCGAGCGCGTCGAACGCGTCGCCGCCATCGCCACCAGCCCCCGCCTCGACGCGCAGTGCCTCGGCCTCAACACCGCTGCCGACGCGCCATCACGAGCGACGCGAACTTCGAGGGCGGCGACTACTACGGCGGTCCCGAACCCGACGAGGGTCTCGCCGTCGCCCGGCGCATCGGCCACGTCATGTACCTCTCGAAGGCGTCGATGAGCGACCGCTTCGACCGCCGGGTCGCCGAGCGCCAGCCCGCAGAGCGCGCCGACCCGAGCGCCGAGGGCTTCCCCTACCGGGACGTCGCCTCCTACCTCGACTACAACGCCGAGCGCTTCACCGAGCGCTTCGACGCCAACAGTTACCTCTCGCTCCTCCGCGCGCTCGACGAGTACGACCTCGCGCAGGACGCTCCCTCGGACGCCGCCGCGCTCGCCGGCTACGAGGGCGACGCGCTCGTCGTCTCCTTCACCGGCGACTGGCACTTCCCGCCCGAGGGCGGCGAGGAGATCGCCGACGCCCTCGAGGGCGGCGCGGGCGCCGTCGCCCACCGCGTCATCGAGAGCGAGTACGGCCACGACGCCTTCCTCGTCGAACCCGACCGTGTCGGCCCGCCCGTCCGAACCCTCTTGGAGCGCGGCGCGAGCGCCGTCACCACCGAAACCGAACGCGACGTCACGCCCGACTACCCGCGGGTGTGCACGGGTCTCCTCCCCGACGCCTGAAGCCCGGCTTTGTCGCGTTCGTCCGCGTATCACGACGCGTATCGTGTTGCTGGCTCGTCACTCCCGATCAAAAACGAGACCCGAAGCGTCGCGCGGCGCTAGAAGGGCGCGTCAGGTGCGTCGGTCGTGTCCGGTCCCTCGTCCTCCGCGACCCGCTCGGCGCGTTCGAGATCGCCGTCCCACGCGACGAGACCGCCGGCCATGCTCTGCACGGTCGCGTCGTCGGCGACGCCCTCGTAGGAAGCGATGAGGTTCGCGGCCTGCACGCTCGACTGGCCGTGCGGGCAGACGGTGACGACGCGCTCGGCGCCCTCGAAGCGCTCGACGGCGCGCGTGAGCGCGGCGAACGGGACGTTCTCGCTACCGGGGATGTGGCCCCGGACGTACGCGGCCTCCGGGCGGATGTCGACGACACGGACGTCCTCGTCCGTGTCGATGAGCGCCTCCACCTCGGCGGGCGTGATCTCGCCGTCCATACACCGAGGGTAGCCGCCGCGCCGGATAAGCGCCGCGGTCAGTCCAGATAGCCGTCGGCCCGCGCGAGGAGGACGCCCTCGATGGTGGCGTCGTTCGCGGGCCGCTCTCGCGCGCGAGCGAGCGCGTCGTCGGCGGGGACGCGCGTCACCGTGAGGAACTCGTTGTCGTCGAGGTCGCGCTCGGTCTCGGTGAGACCCTCGGCGACGACGATGGCGCGCTCGTGGCGGAGGACGCCGGTGCTGCACGCGAACGTCTGGAGGAGCGCGACGTCGTCGGCGCGGAGACCCGCCTCCTCGCGAAGCTCGCGGCGCGCCGCGGTCTCGTAGTCCTCGCCGTCCTCGACGACGCCCGCGACGAGTTCGAGGCAGTGCTCGCGGATGGCCGGGCGATACTGCTCGACGAACACCACCTCATCGCCGTCGAGCGCGAGCACGACGACGGCGTCCGGGAGATCCGCCCAGTAGTACGCCTTCTCGGTGCCGTCCGGCTGCTCGACGCGATCGTAGCCGCCGGCGTACCAGCCGGTCTCGTACTCGGTCGCGCTCTCGACGACCGGCCACGGATCGCGCTCGGCCATCTACACGACCCCGCTGTAGTAGCGCCCGTGGACGATCCGGCGGAGGGTCGCGACGGCCGCCTCGGGTTCGTTCTGAAACGTCGCCGCGACCACCGTGTCCGCGAACGGGACGACGTGCCAGACGGCGTTGTCCACCTGCGCGCTCCCGTTCTCCCGCACGTCGAGGTCGGGATTCGCCTCGCGGAACGACTCGAATTCCTCGTACGTGCCGACGGAGACAGTGAGGAGCGACGCGAACAGCGCGTCGCGCGCCGTCTCCACGACATCGCCCGTGACGCGCTCCGCGTACTCCTCCCGATCGAATGCCATCGCCTTCGCCGTCTCGCGCGTCACCGTTTGTGCGGCCGCGCCGAGCTCGCGATACCGATCGCTCGCCTCGGTCTCCGTCTCCGGGGCTATGAGTCCGCGTTCTTCCATGGCCTGTGTGCGCGTGCCGCGGCCCCTATTCGGTTTCGTCTTCGGACTCGTCCGTTCGCTCATCCCGCGATGCCTCTGTTCCATCGGCATCGCGTTGCTCGCGTGTCGCGTCCGCTCGCGCTCGCTCGTTCGGCGACTCCCGCTGGTCGTCGCCCTGCTCACGGCTCCCGCTGGTCTCCGTTCGCTCATCCCGCGATGCCTCTGTTCCATCGGCATCGCGTTGCATCTCCCGCGTCATCTCCACGGCCTCCTCGACGATGTGCTGGGCCTCGGTGTCGAGCGAACCGACGCCCGCGCCCGCGCCGCCGTCGGTCCCGCCGCGGCCGCCGTGCTCGTGGCTGTGGCCCTCCACCGGATGCGTGTCGACCTCGAACTCGATCTCCTCGGCGTACTCCGTCACGCGCGGCGCGAGGTCGTCGGTGCCGCCCTCCTCCCAGCCGGGCGCGTGCCCGTCGAGCCACGACTCGTGCGTCTCGTCGCCCGTCACCGCCGCGAAGGCGAGGTGGTCGGCGAGGTGTTCGGCGTCGGGGACGTGCTCGTCGCAGACCGGACACGCGTATCCCATGGCCGGCGCCTACGCGACGCGGCGTGAAACCCGTGGCGATCCCTCAAAGCCGCGCGACCATCACGAAGGCGTCCTCGCCGTCGGAGTAATACCGGGGCAGGGTGCGGAGGTACTCGAAGTCGAAGTCCCGGTAGAGCGAGAGCGCCGCGTCATTCGAGCGCCGCACTTCGAGCTTGACGCTCTGGACGCCTTGCGTCCGCAGCACGCCGAGACCGCGGGAGACGAGCGTGTGACCGAGACCCGAGCCGCGCGCCCCGGGGCGGACCGCGATATCCTTCACGTGGCCGAGCGGACGCCCGTGATTCGGGATCGTGTCCGCGACGACGTAGCCCGCGACGCCGTCGAGGGGGTCGTCCGCGACGAGGAACCCCGGGTTCCCGAGGTGGCGCTCGAACGCCGAGAACGGCCACGGCTGTTCGAAGGACTCCTTCTCGATGCGGAAGACGTCGAGGAGATCCTCCCGCCTCGCTTGGCGGACACCGTCGTGTTCGACGCGATTGGCGGCCGTCGTCACACGAACCCCTATCGGACGAGGGAATATGTAGGCTGTGGCCTGATGCACGGCCGCGGAGCTACCGGGACGTGAAAGAAGAGAGAAGGTAACAGTGAGAGGTGCCCGAGTCGCTTCAGTCGTCCGCGGGCGCCGCGCCGCTATCGCCCTCGCCGTACTGCTGCTTCGTGAGGGAGAGCTTGCCGCCGGCGGCGAGGATACGACGCTCGCGCTCGGAGGCGTCGAGTTCCGCCTCGGCCTCCCAGTCGTCGTTCACGCGGACCGTGAACGTCTCCTGACCGGACTTGACGCCTTCCTCGACGTCGTCGACGATCTCGACGTCGTCGCCCTGCTCGATTTTCGCGTAGGTGTCCTCGTCGATCGTGAGCGGAACGAGACCGAAGTTGAACAGGTTCGCCTTGTGGATGCGGGCGAAGGACTGCGCGAGGACGCCCTCGATGCCGAGGTACATCGGACAGAGGGCGGCGTGCTCGCGCGAGGACCCCTGACCGTAGTTCTCGCCGGCGACGAGGAAGCCCCCGTCGGACTGCTTCGCGCGCTCGGCGAACGTGTCGTCGACGCGCGAGAGCGTGAATTCGGAGAGCTTCGGGACGTTGGAGCGGAACTTCAGGATGTCCGACGTCGCCGGGATGATGTGGTCCGTGGTGATGTTGTCCTCCATCTTCAGGAGGGCCTCACCCTCGAGGTGCGCGTCGAGCGGGTCCTTCAGCGGGACGTCGCCGATGTTCGGGCCCTTGATGAGGTCGTCGTCGATGGCCTCCTCGGGCGCGATGATGTCCGGGTCGTCCTGCCCCATGCCGGCCGTGTAGGAGTCGCCCATCTCGAGACCGGGCGCCTCGAGGTCGCCGAGTTCGTCGGCGAGGTCGCGCGGATCGACGATCTCGCCCTTGATCGCCGCGGCCGTGGCGACCTCCGGCGAGCAGAGGTAGACGGAGTCGTCCTCGATGCCGGAGCGACCCTCGAAGTTGCGGTTGAACGTCCGGAGGCTGACGGAGTCGGAGGCGGGCACGTGACCGATGCCGATACAGGCACCACACGTCGCCTCACTGAAGTTGACGCCGGCGGCCATCATCTCGGCCGTCCAGCCCTCGCGGGCGAGCATCTCGGAGGCCTGCTTGGAGCCGGGCGCGACGATGAGTTCGGTGTGCTTTGCGACCTCGCGATCCTCGACCATCTTCGCGGCCGGGAGCACGTCCTCGTAGGAGCCGTTCGTGCAGGAGCCGACCATGACCTGCTCGACGTCCTCGCCCGCGACCTCGCGGACCGGGACGACGTTGTCGGGCATGGAGGGCTGGGCGATGAGCGGTTCGAGATCGGAGAGGTCGATGGTGACCGTGTCCGCGTACTCGGCGTCCTCGTCCGCGGAGAGATCGACGTACTCGTCCTCGCGGCCGATGCGGCTGAGCCAGTCCTTCGTCTTCTCGTCCGTCTCGAAGATGGAGGACGTCGCACCCAGCTCGGTGCCGAGGTTCGTGATCGTGGTGCGCTCCGGGATCGTGAGCGACTCGGCGCCCTCGCCCGTGTACTCGAAGATCTTGCCGACGCCGCCCTTCACGGAGAGGCGGCGGAGCATCTCCAGCGCGATGTCCTTCGCGGTCGCCCACTCGGGAAGCTCGCCCTCGAGCTGGACGTTGACGACTTCCGGCACCTCGACGTAGTACGCGCCGCCGCCCATCGCGACGGCGATGTCGAGACCACCCGCGCCGATCGCGAGTTCGCCGAGACCACCGGGCGTCGGCGTGTGGCTGTCGGACCCGAGAAGGGTCTTGCCGGGCGCGGCGAAGTTCTCCTTGTGGACCTGATGGCAGATGCCGTTCCCGGGCCGGGAGAAGTACGCCCCATAGGTGCCCGCGGCCGACCGGAGGAAGCGGTGGTCGTCCGTGTTCTTGAAGTCGAACTGGTAGGTCTGGTGGTCGCAGTACTGCGCCGCCAGCTCCGTCTGGACTTCATCAAGTTCGAGCGCTTCGAACTGGAGCCAGACCATCGTCCCCGTGGTGTCCTGCGTGAGGACCTGATCGATCTCGATTCCGATCTCCTCACCGGTCTCGAGTTCACCTTCGACGAGGTGATCGTCGAGGATTTTCTCCGTCAGCGTTTGTCCCATAGCACCCGGAAATCGGTATCCGATGACTATAAATCCCGCGTGTTTGTGCATCCCGGAGACGCCCGGGAAAAGCCCCGTCCGCCCGTGATTATCGCCGTGTTCGTCGCTCGCGAGAACACCGCCTCTCCGTCGCGTGACGCGTTCTTCGTGGTATTTCGTGAGGGAGTGTTCCGAGGCGGAATCGACAGACAGTTACACCCGCTCTCGACAGGAAGCGACATGTTCGAGAGTGGCGCGTACGTCGCCGACGCGCTCGGCGACGTCGCCGACGAACAGGTGCAACCCAACGGCGTCGATCTCACCCTCGCTCGCGTCGAAGAACAGCGCGAACCCGGACGCATCACCACCGACGGAAAGACCGTCGGCGATCGCGGGGAAGTCGCGACCGTCGAGCGCGACGGCCGCGAACTGTACGAACTCGACCCCGGCTACTACGTCGCGGGGTACGCCGAGACCGTCCGCGTCCCCGAGGAGCACGTCGGCTACGTCTACCCCCGATCGAGCCTCATGCGCAACTCCTGTATGCTCCACACCGCCGTCTGGGACGCCGGCTACGAAGGAAAGGGCGAGGGCCTCCTCGAAGTCGGCCACCCCATCGAGATCGAGCGCGGCGCCCGCTTCGCCCAGTTCGTCCTCGCCGAAGCAGAGCACGAGGGCGAATACGCCGGGAGCTATCAGGGCGAACGCGTCGAGTGAGGCGAGAGGCGGCGAAGGGGTGAACAGGGCGCGAAGGGAGTCACGCGAACGAGTCTTCTATTTCCTTGACACTCACTAATTCTCCCGGGAGCTGTAACTCGGCGGCTTCGTACATGTCGTAGAGGATGCCGATTTCATCGTCCACCCAATTCGATTCAACAAGTTAACCCCCGTATTTTGTGACGATGTAGTACCTGCTCAGGATATCTGCCGGGGGGTCGTCCGCGTCGAGTATAGTATCTCTTACCCGCACAGAATTTATATGAAGACGATACTATTGGACTTGATAATGTCTAGCTCAAAATTTAGCCTCTCTGCTGACGACTTAGTCATTAGTGAGGTTTTGGAGGGAACACAGCAAATCCAGGTTCCGGACTACCAGCGTGAGTACTCTTGGGGGAAGGATCAGTGGTCTGAACTCTGGGATGACGTCTACGCGCTTACCCGGGAACGCAATAATCACTTCCTCGGTTCTATCGTCGTAATCGAGCAGCAAGAAAGCGGGATGAAAACCCTTGAACTCGTTGACGGTCAACAACGGCTAACGACCATCTCAATCTTCCTCTGTGCGATTCGGGATCAGTTCAAAGGCGATGAGGAGTTCGATCACCTTGCTGAACTAATTGATGGTAATTTTCTGAAGATTCAAAGTCCTACAACCGGGGATTGGCATCAGAAACTTCGGTTGAACAAATTCCATAACGATAACTTCGAGAGAATTCTGAACGGAAGTCTGGATCTGGTCTCTGATTCGCAGCTGAAGGACGCGTACGAGTACTATACGGCGAAGCTGGACGGGTTCGCCGGCGATCAGGTACAGAAACTCTACGACAATCTCATCAACTCGATGTACATTGTGCAAATCGAGTGTGGGAGTGAAGTCTCGGCATTCCGCTTATTCGAGTCACTAAACGACAAGGGGTTGGATCTTGGGGCGGTCGATCTTGTGAAAAATCGCCTGTTCATGGAGGCGAACGAGAACAGTAGTATCGATGAACGACGGGTGAACGATCTCTGGGAAGAGATTATGACGGTAATTCGACCAGAAATGACGCAGTACTATCGATTTTTCTCTCATTACTTCATGTCTATCCCGTCTCCGTCCGTGAAGGACAACGTGTCGAAGAATAAGCTCTATAACCATGTTGACGAGCTCCTTGGCGGGGGTCTTGCGGAGGTTGGGCTGACCGTTGAAGAGATACTGGAAGATATGTTGGAGAAGTCGAGAGTGTACGTGGACATCATGAACTGTGAGGTGTCGCAAAACTTCCAATCTAGCCGCCTTCAGGATCTGAACTCCAAACTCGGCTCTATTCAAATTAAGAATAACCGTATTCGAACGCTCCTGTTGAAGATTGTCGTAGAATACGAGTCTGCTGATGATGTTCTTGAATCTCTTCACATCTTAGAGGTTCTCAACACCCGGGACAAACTCGCTGGTCGAGACTCGAACACAAGCCGCGATCGGTTCTGGTCGCGGCTATGTGCACAGATGGATCAAACCAACGACCCGAACGAGTATTTGCGGCGTGTCGCCGAAAATCGAGTGCCGAACGACACGATCCTGAAAGAGCACATTATCGGTCGGGATTTCAAAAATAACGACTTCACCAAGTACATTCTCGACCGGATCGAGGAGGAGCACTACATGAAGTCCGGCGGGCGGGAGAAGAGCGTCGGCGACCGGTCGTCGGTTGATATCGAGCATATCGCCCCGCAGCGTGCGTGGACTGCTGATAAGTACAGTGAGTGGAAGCAGTACCTGAATTGCTCGAAGGAAGAGTTTGAGGAGTATAAGCAGAGGATTGGAAATTTAACGCTACTACAGAATAGTTTGAATCAGACGGCGTCTGATAACCCATTCGTTCAGAAATGCGAAATTTATCGGAATGGGACTGATTTCCTGATGACTCAAGCAATTCCGGACGAGTATGACGAGTGGCGTTTAGAGCAGATTCACGATCGGACAGAGGAGATCGCGGATATCATCTGCGAGGTGTGGAGCATGGAAAATGTCTAGGCAGAATCGTTGACAATTTGTTTGAAAGTAGTTGCGACAGATGGCGGATCCCAAGATTTCGAATAGGCCTACGAGACGGCAGATGCTAAGGATATAATCCGTCGTGAAATCAGATAGTCTGTATACAGGGTGGACTGATATCAGTCAGAAGATGTGATTACTCGATGCCCTTGTTGCTTACCGCCTCGAAGAACTTTTGGTACGTGGTTCTGAGCTGAGCAAACCTGTGGCAAGATTAGCGCACGAAATAACGACAATTGATGCTCCAATTGCCTGCTCGCTGTCTGTTGATTCCTGTATAATATTGGGTATATAACACAAATGATTCTGAACCTCCGTCGTTCCTCGACGCTCCACTCCGTAGTTCAGAATCCTTCCTGCTGATTTCGGCTCGCCTCGCTCGCCAGAAAACGGGCGCGAAGGGGTTTGAATCTCGGTCAGGCGTGCTCGCTTCGCTGCGCGGGCGTGCGACTGCTGGTTTTCAAATCATTCGGCCGGTCGCTCGTACTCTCACTCCGTTCGAGAACTCGCTGCACGGGCGCGAAGGGATTTGAACCCTCGGCATCTTGGTCCGGAACCAAGTGCTCTGTCCACTGAGCTACGCGCCCTCATCCCCCGATAGTCGGAGCGGCGGTTTAACCGTTGTGAAGCGCGCGGGCGTGGCGACGCGAACGTTCACGTAGGATCGCGCGGCCACCGGACGCCGTGACGTAACGCCGAACACGGGCCGGAGAGCGAAATCGGCGGCGAGCCGACCCGTGCGCGACCGCGCCGCCTGCACGCCACCGCGACTCGATCGTCGTCAAGCGGCCGCACTCCTGCTCACCCGCTCGCTATTTCGTCCCCCTCACTCCGTTCGGGCGACCTCGTGCCTCGCGCCTCGCTGACGCTCAGCGCTCGCTTTGCGTCGCTCTCGCTCGCGTCACTCGCTCCGAGCGACCTCGTGCCTCGCGGCTACGCCGCTCGGTCGTTCGCGGCCCTCACTCCGTTCGCGCCACGTCGTGCCGCCCGAAGCCGTACCGGAGCCGGTTGGCGAGCCGTCGGGAGAACTTCGCCTCGGTCCGCGAATCGAAGCGCTCGCCGAGCGCCTCGTAAATGAGCGGGATCGCGACCTCCTGTTCGAGCGACTCCTGCACCGTCCACGTGCCCGTCGAGCCGCCCGCGACGTGGTCGGCGACATCGCCGAGATCGCCGCCCTCCTCTCGGAAGGCCTCCTCGCAGAGTTCGAGGAGCCACGAGCGGATGACCGCGCCGTTGTTCCACGTCCGCGCGACGGCTTCGAGATCGAGGTCGTAGCGTCCCTCGTGGAGGAGTTCGAAGCCCTCGCCGTACGTCTGCATGAGCGCGTACTCGACGCCGTTGTGCACCATCTTCACGTAGTGCCCGCTCCCGGCGGGCCCCATGCGGTCGTGGCCGCTCCGGCCGGTCGCGACGGCGTCGAAGACCGGCACGAGCTCGTCGTACGCCCACTCGGGACCGCCGACCATCAGGCTGAAGCCGAGTTCGGCGCCGGCGGGACCACCCGACGTCCCGCAGTCGAGGTACGCGGCGTCGATCGCCTCGGCGCGGCGCGTCGAGTCCTCGAAGTGGCTGTTCCCGCCGTCGACGACGACGTCGTCCTCGTCGAGGTGCGATTCGAGTTCCTCCAGCGCGGCGTCCACGGGGTCGCCCGCGGGAACCATCAGCCAGATCCGCTTCTCGTCGCCGAGTTGCTCGGCGACGGCCTCGATGCTGTTCGCGGGCGTCGCGCCCGCGTCCGCCGCGTCCGCGACCGCGCCCTCGTCGATGTCGAACGCGACCACGTCGTGGCCCGCGTCGAGGACTCGATCGACTACGATGCGCCCCATGCGGCCGAGACCGATGACGCCGAGTTCCATACGCGTGCGTCCCGCGGCGCGACCGTATGGGTTCCGGTTCCGCCGGTCGCGTGGCCGCAACGGCAAAGGGTTCGCGGGCCCGAGCGAACACAACGACCATGATGTCCCAATCGCCGTCGGGCCGCGAACCCCATCTCGCGGAGATCGAGGGAGAGGGCGCGGAGCGGATCACGGCCCTCAAGTGGGCTCGCTATCTCTCCGGGACGTTCGGGAGCAGCGGGGCGCTCAACGCGCTTCGCCTCTACGCGGAACTCGGATGGATCAGCGAGGACGTCCGACAGACGATGACCGACTACGTCCGCGGACTCTCCGGCGGCGCGGCGAGCACCGCCCCGGGTTCCGTGGACGACGAACTCCCGAAGGAACTCGAATCCCTCTCCGGGACGCCGTTCCACCAGCACGCGAAGTCCCTCGAGTTCATCACGGTCATCGGAAACGAGAGCCTCTCGCACGTCCTCGCCTCGACGACGATGGGCGAGGACCCGCTCTCCGATTCCGATTCCGATTCCGACCCCGACGGCCCGAGCGACCTCACCGGCCCGGGCGAGTCGGTCTAACGCGCTCTCCGCTGCGACGACGGGGCCGATCAGGAGAAGGTGATGATCGATTCCGTGATCCGGATCGTCGCGAACGCGACAATGACGCTGATCCACGTCTGAATGACGAAGTGATGGAGAATCGTGGAGAGGTGGCCACGATCCGTGTAGCGGAGGATGAGCGAGGAGAGGAGCGCGTTGACGAGGACGGCGACGAAGAGGAGGAACTGGAGCTGCGGGATGTTGTAGACCTGCGCGCTGAGCAGCCCGCCGAGGCGGCTCTGCGAGAGGTTCATCTGCTGGGATACCGTCTGGAAGATCTGGGCGACCTGCAGGCCGACGAAGAGCGCGAACGTGTTTGCGGCCGTGATCCCGTAGAGGGTCCCGGTCATCGTTCCGGTCGCCTGCGCGCGCTTATCGCGGAGTTTGAGCACCTCGGAGATGTTCGATTCGATGAGCTGGCCGAGCTGCTTCGGATCGCCGCCCATCCGGCGTCCCGTGACGTACATGTCGCTGAACTTTTGGATGAGATAGGAGCCGGCTTCGGCGGCGAAGTACCGCCACGCCTCCTGTGAGTCGACGCGGAGCGCGAGGCGCTTGTAGAGGTTGTCGATCTGTTCGGTGAGCGCGCCGAAGTCCTTCGTCCGGAGCGACTCGAGGACCGAGGACGTCGAGGACTGCTTGACGCTTTCGACGGCGCCGAGCGCGCGGATGAACGCCGGGAACGACTCGTCGCGCTCCTTGATGCGCTGTTCGGCCGTGTAGGCGACGTACCCCGGGAGCAACAGCGGCGTGAACGGGATGGCGAGATAGAAGACCGTCGGGATCGGGTGTCCGAGTCCGAACGTGTTCGTGAGCAGCGCGTAGCACGCCCCGCCGAGGACGAGACAGAGCGCGACGCTGAGCAGGAGCATCGCGCGCAGGTGTACGTTGCGGTCCAGCGAGACGCTCGATCCGCCGAACCAGACCGGATCGGAGGGCGAGACGCTGTGGATGGCGAAGACGAAGACCCCCTGTACGAACGCGAACAGGATGATGACGGCCGCCACCGGTTTCGTCGGATTGATCCCGACGATGAAGGGGATCACCATGGCGAACACCGCACCGAACGTCATCGAGAGGACGATCGACATGTAGACGTCCTTCAGGAGTTCGAGCCGGTCGAGACGCGACTCGTACCGGACGACGAAGTTGCCGATGATGGAGTCCTGCTCCTCGATGAGGAACTCGCTGATGTCGCGGCCGGCGCCGACCGTGTACGCGAGTCGTTCGAGGAAGTCGGACATCAGTGGACTGGAGACCCTCTCCGAACGCATCCGGCAGGCGTCCTCCAAACTCTGATTCCACGTGTCGACGAGTCCGACGATGCGCGCCATCTCCTCCGCGATGGCGTCGTACTCGTCCTCCTGTGCGAGCGTGCGGAAGACCTCGACGCGGTCGATGTTCGTCGTCGAGAGGATGGTCAGATGTGTGATGAACAGATGAAAGTGCTCGCGGATCTGTTTGCGGCGCCTGTCTTGGAGGACCTTCGGATAGAAGACGACGACGACCGGGAAGAAGAGTCCCGCGAGGAGGGCGATGAACGTCGTGAGGAACGTGCCGACGTAGACGAGCACGACGATCGGGAGCATGAACCCGAGCAGGAACGACGGGGCGACGGCGAGCAGGACGTATCGCTTGATCGAGACGTCCATGTACCGGTAGTCGCGCAGGAGGTCCCGCAGTAGCCTGCGCAGCCCGAGCCCCTCCGGCTCGTCGAGGTCCTGTACGCTCGCGGCCGCCGAATCGGACCCCGAGTCAGTCGCCATCCGCTCAGACCTCCGGGGTGTCCGGGAGCCCCGCGGTGTTGATCGGGAGCGCGCGGACGCCGTCGCGCTGGAACGTCGCGATCGCGTCGTTCACCTCGTGGAACCCGAGGACGTCGGCGTCGATGAGGCGCTCGATGATCTGTGCGCGACGGTCGAGTTCGGCGTAGATGTCGCGGGTGTCCTGATAGCCGAGGAGTTCGGCGATCTGGTCCTCGAGGACGTGCGAGTTGTTCATCCCGGTGAACGCGACGTCGTCCTCGCGGGGATCCCAGTTGAACACCTGCCGAGTGAGGACGCCGCCCTCCTGCTCCGAGTACCCCTCGATCTCCTGCACGCTCGTCACGCGCCGGAGGACGTCGTCGCCCTGCTTCACGCGGTTCTGGAACAGCGCGACGTCGCAGTTGTCCATGAACGGCTCCGGGACGTTGATCGGGTTGCCGGTGAAACGCTGGACCATCGAGACGATGTCGCTCGCGTGGAACGTGAGCATCACCGGATGGCCGGTCTGGGCGGCCTGAAAGGCCATCTGCCCCTCGGCGCCGCGCACCTCGCCGACGATGATGTAGTCCGGCCGGGAGCGCAGCGCCGTCGCGACGAGGTCGAACATGTCGACGTCCGTTCCCTCGTCGCCGCCCTGATCTTCGCGGGTGAGGAGCTGCTGCCACGCGTCGTGCGGGATGACGACCTCCGCCGTGTCCTCCGCGGTGTAGATCTTCGAGTCGCGGGGGATGAACGACGTCGTCGCGTTGAGCGTCGTCGTCTTCCCCGATGCCGTCTCGCCCACGACGAACACCGTCCGCTCGTTCTCCAGACAGAGCCAGAGGTACGCGGCGAGCTTCGGCGAGAGCGTCCCCCACTTCGTGATCTGGAAGACGGAGAGCGGCACCTCGTCGCCCTGCCGGATGGTGAGGCTCGGACCCTTGATCGAGACGTCGTCGGAGTAGACGATGTTGATGCGCGAGCCGTCCGGGAGCGTCGAGTCGATGATGGGGTTGGAGTCGCTCACGGGCGTGTCCATCCGCTCGCCCATGTTCTGGAGCCACTGCTCGAACTCCTCGTTGCTCCCGAAGTCGACGGTGGTGGGGAGGAGACCGAACGTCCCGTGATCGATGTAACACTCCTCGGCCCCGATGACGTGGATGTCTTCGTTCTCGGGATCGCTCATGATCGGGTTGAGCGGACCGAGACCGGCGATGTCGCGCTGGAGGCGATAGCGGATCTTCTGATAGGTGTCGTCTTCGAGGGGGATGCGCGTCCCGATGAACGACTGGATGGTGCTGCCCGCGCCGCCGACGGCGACGACTTCGTCGAGGATGTCGTCGAGGTGCGTCTCGAAGTCCCGCTTCGTGGTCGGCCCCGGCTCGGTGACGCTGCGTTCGAGCAGGCGCTGGCGCACCTCCTCGTACTGCTCGCGTTCCGCCGCCGTCAGCGACGGCTCGACGACGTGGTACATCGTCGGGATCCCCGTGTCGCCGAACACCTGATAGAACGTCGGGTACTCGGAGTCCGTCGAGTAGACGACGTTCGGGTTCGAGACCGCGTGCTCGTCCTCGGGGGCGTCGACGACCATCGGGTACTCGCCGTACTCCTCGTACATCCGTTCGAGGTGCGCGTCGAGATGCGGGTACTGCGCGGCGAGCGATTCGAGTTCCGTCGACGGGTTCGGGGTGCCGTGTTCGGACATGGTTACGCGACGGTGCGGGTGACGATGGTTATCCCGCGGTCCACCTGCACGTCGAAGCTGATGCTGTCGTCGACCTGATCGACCATGTTGGCGAACTTCTTCACGATGATCTCGCGGCGGACGTCCCCGGCGACCTGCTTCGTGTTGAGACGGAGGTAGACGCCGCTCGTGTCGCGCAGCGGTCGGAGCGCGCGCTCGCTCAGCGACTCCGGGTTGACGGTCACCACGACCGTCTTCCCGTCCGCCAGCAACTGTCGGAAGAACGAGAGGACGTTCTGGATGACGTCGTCCTCGCGGGTCTCCTCGAGCGCGCGCTGGAACTGCGGGTCGCTGAGCAGGATCGCGTCGAAGCCGTCGAGGACGACGACGTCGCTCCGCCACATCGTCCCCGCGTTCATCATCCGCGTCAGGAGCTCGCGGCGCGGGCCGTCCTCCGCCGCCGAGCGGTCCCGCCGGCTCTCGTCGATCGCGTCGAAGGTGTCGACGTCGGCGTGGAGGAAGAGCAGGCGCTCGTGCAGGAGGTGATCGACCGGATCGTAGTCGAGCGAGCGCATCTGCTCGATGAAGCTCGCGGACGTCTCCTCCTGCGAGACGTAGGTGGCCGTCGAGCCGGTCTCGCACAGCCCGTAGCAGAAGCGCTGGCCGAGGACGCTCTTCCCGGCGCCGTGCTCGCCCTCCACGAGGACGAGGCTCCCCGACGGGAGACCGCCGCCGAAGGCGTTCGATACCCGATCGCTGTCTTCGAGCCCGAGTTCGTACAGTTCTGTCATTGGTCTAGAGGTAGAAGCGCATGGTCGATGTGCTCCCGCCGGCGAGCACCTTCGCACGGTGTGCCCCGGGATCGAGGTCCCGGTGGACCGTGACCCGGACCGTCTCGTCCGGCTCCCACTCGTCGCCGCGCTCGCCGAGGTCCGTGACGCTCGTCACGTTCCCGTATCGGCCGTCCACGAGGACGTCGATCGACGACGGGTCGGCGGTGAGCGTCTTCGAGCCGCTGTTCTTCACGAGCAGGGTGACGGTCTCGTTCCCGTCGTCGTAAATCGCGCCGGGACTGCCCGGATCGCTCGCGATGGTGACGTCCGAGGCGATGTCGTTCGCCGTGTTCACGCCCTGCTGGCTGAGCGATCCCTGAATGTCGATGACGCTGCCGGTGAGCGTCATCGCGACCGACGTCGCGACGAGCAGCGACGCGATGAAGATGATGAGCTTGGAGACGGAGGTGCCCGCCATCTAGCTCACCACCGTCACGTTCCCGGTCGCCTCCGACACGCCGCCCTTCGTCGCCACGAGCGCGCGCTGGGGTTGTGCGTCCCGGTCGATCGTGATCGTCAGGGTCTCGCCGGGCGCCCACGCCGTTCGATCGTCCCCCCCGTCGACGGCCGTCCGCCTGTCGGTGACGTAGTCGCCGTCGAGGAGGAGATCGGTGTCCGCGACGGCGAGCGTCGTCGTTCCGTCGTTCTCGACGGTGACGGTGACCGTGTCGTCGTCTCCATCGTACGTCACGTTCCGCAGCGCGATGTCCGTGTTGTCGATGGCGACGGCGTGGTTCGTCCTGTCGTTGAACGCGTGCTCGACCGCGTCTGCGCTCGACTGTACCGCGGGGACGATTGCGCCCGCGCTGATGAGCCCGGCGATCAGGAGAATCGCGACGGCACCGCTCGTGCTGAATCCCATCTACTCGCCGCGCTCCCGTGCGATGCGCTGGATGTGCTGGGAACTCTGGTCGTGGATCTCGACTGGGATCTCCTCGAGGCTCCGCTCCGCCTCGGGATCGATGGCGTCCGCGTTCGCGCCGCTGATGAGCGTCTCGAGCTGTCGCTGCACCGAGCGACTGATCCAGCCGATCTGTGCGTAGTACTCGAGGGCTTCGAGCGCGCCCGAGGGACCCGCGGTGTCGAGCAGCATCGAGAGCCACCGGAGGAGGAGGATGTCCGTCGCGTACGTCGACGAGAGCCCGCTGAGATATGCGTCGCCGTCCGCGACCGGCGTCGACGTGGCCGATTCCGTCGCCTGATCCGGTGCCGTCGAGGCGTGCTCGGTCGTTCGCGCCCCGTCGGTCTCGACTGCCTGCTCGTCGCCTTCCGCGCCCGCGTCCGAGCCGCCGCCGTCGGCCGACTCCGCGGACCGCTTCACGTCGTCGAAGCTGACGACGTCGTCCTCGTTCCCGCCGCTCGACGGGTCCGTGACGCCGTACGGCCCGTCCCGCTCGGACCGATCGAACTCGCTGTCGCCCGAGAAGGGGTTGACGTCCTCGACGAGCTGATCGTAGACGCCGAGCATCGTCGCGTGGTTGTCCTCGAGGTGATCGAGGCGCTCTTCGAGGCCCTCGCGACTCTGTCGGACCTCGTCGATGGCCGACTCGTTGTCCTCGACGTCCGACTCGAGCTCGTCGATCCGATAGCGAATGTCGTCGAGGTCGTCGTCGTCGACGCTCGTCGCTCCCCCCGTCTCCTCGACGGTCTCGCCCGACTGCTCGACGGCCGTGTCCCCCCGCACCGCGGCGTCGTTCGACGTCTCGGCGTCCGTCTCCGCGGCCGCGTCACCCCTCTCGGTCCGGGTGGACGTGTCCGACTCGTCGGCATCTGATTCGCCCACGAACGCGCTCAGACCGAGCTCGTCGACGACATCACGGGCGTTCATTCACGCACACGTTTGACGCCAACCGCTCAAGGGCGTTTCGGCCGTCGCGGCGCGAGAACCCCCGCCTCCACCGGAGACTGCCGGGCGAGACCGGGCGGGCGAAACGTGCCTAGTTTCTTTTGTCTCGGCTCGTAGTCATGATCGTGAGGAGCGATGTCGGAACGGGAGCGATACGAACGGATCGTCGACGCGCTCGCGGAGTGGCGGAGCGACGCCGAGTACCGCCGTGATCTCGTCGGCGCGCTCCGCCGCCACCTCGACGACGTCCTCGCTCCGCCGGTCGTCCGCCGCGCCGACAGCGCGCCGTGTGACCTCGCCGTCGGCTCGATCGGCATCATCGTCTTCACGGATTACGGGCGCTCCGCGGCCACCGACCTCCGGACTCGTGGCGATCATTTCTCCCGCGAATACGACTACCTCGTCTGCTACGGTTACGACCTCCCGAACGACGACCTCGATCGCTGGCGCATCGGGAAGGCGAAGAACCACCTCCTCGGTCACGGCATCGAGGACGTCCGCTTCGTCCGCAACGAGACCGGTGACGAGGCGGTCCTCGACGAGGGAAGCCCGTGGCCGGTCCGGTTCTGGCGGTTCGGCGAGGCGATCGTGGCGTTCCTCGCCGTCGTCATCGGTCTCGAACTCGCGATCATCGCGGAGCTCAAGGCCCCCTCGCTGGTGAACGCCTTCGATCCCACCGTCACGCTGCTCGTCGTCACCGCGCTCGCTGCCCTCCTCACGCTGCTCCGCGAGCTCGTCGCGGTATGATCACAAGAGGAAGTGGCTGTAGAGGAAGGCGAAGTAGACGGCGACGAGGACCGCGAGGAAGACGAAGAGGACGAGGAACGCGGGGTGGAACGCCGCGCTGCCGGACGACTCGTCCCGATCCGCCGCCGCGAGCATCGCGCGGAAGAGCGCGTAGCCGATGGCGAGGAAGAGCAGGACGGCGAGCGTGACGACGGCGACGACCACGTCGCCCCGGTGGAAGCCCAGTCCGTAGCCGATGCCGGCGAGCACCAACGCCGCGACGATGACGCCGAGGACGGCGAGTAGCGCGGAGACGCCCGGCGACGACGAGAGGGATAGTCCTCCGGACTCCTCGGAGAGGAGATCGCCGATCGAGCCGCCTTGTTCTGACATGCCGGTGCGTGCGTCCGCTCGCGTCAAAACGCTGGTGGCCCTCTCGCGAGCGCGCTTCAGCACGCGGTAGCGCGGAGCCACCGTCCGCAAGCGCGAGCGAAGCGAGCGAACGGGCGGGCGGACGTTCGCATGGATGTAACAGCACCTGCGACGTCCCCCATGGTACTGCCGTCCTCGCACACGTCGGCGTCGGGAGGAGCCACGAGAACGTCACCGGAACGCTCGCGTTCCGGGTCGCAGTCGGAAACCGTCGGTCTCTGACCACACCGGGACGTACATCGACGGGACAATCCACGCGGACGGTCGAAGGAGGCCTGAAAGCCCCCGCCCGAAGCGTGGACGGTATCAGGAAGTCGGGTCGCGCCCGAGCGTGGGGTCGCGGGGGACAATGTCGGTGCGGGAACGCCCCGCCCTCACGGGGTGACCCACCGCCGCAAGGCGGGAGCGAGCGAGTGGGGTGGGGTGGGTCACAGCGTCCCCGCCGCGAGCACGGCGAGGACGAAGACGATGAGCGCCACGAGGAGGAGCGGGATCACGTTCTGCGGGACGTTCCCCCGATCGGTGCGTTCGGACATCGTCACGCGTCACCCGATGTGGCGTTCCCGCTCGTCGATGCCGTCGTCGCCGACGTCGTGCTCGTCGCGTTCCCGGCCGCGACCGTCCGAACGTACGCGCGGGTGTTGATCGCCTTCTGGAGATACTCGCGCTTCGAGAGCGCCCCATCGTTGAACTTCTGCGCCCACTCGCGCTTCACATGGAACCGATCCGCTTGCCCGCGTTTCCCGCCGCCCTCGTAGTCGGTCCTCGCCCGGTCGGCGACGTGGCCGACGAGTCGCGTCGCGGTCCCGCCGCTTCGCACGTAACGCGCGTAGCCGTTGAGCACTTTTCCGATCTCTTGGAGGAACGCCGTGAGATCGCTCGCGTCCGAGGCGAACGTCACGTCGATGTCGTCGCCGTCGACGCGCATCCCCCGGACGTCGAGCGCGCCGTCACCGTGCGTGAGGAGCCATCGCAGTTCACCGGGTGTCGCCGACCCGTCGCCGTCCGGTTTCGCGGCCGTGACGGTGTGGCCGTCCGGGGACGACGAACCGCCGCCGGTGCACCCCGCGAGGGCACCCACCGCCGCGGTGCCGGCGAGCGCCAGCACTGAGCGTCGAGAGGTCACACTTCACGTCGGACCTCGACTCGCAAGAGGATGACGGCCCCGCGGACCCGGGTCCCGATCAACCGAGCAGGCCGTAGGCGACGACGCCGAGACCGACGAGCAACAGGAGACCGGCGAAGCCGTACTCGACGAGGACGAGGTGGGTCAACTCCGTCTCGTCGCTGTCGGCCAATCGGAAGAACGCGGTGGACGCGATGACGATGCCGGCGCCCGCCACGAGCGCTGCGAAGGAGACCATCGGCCGCGGATTGGGCACCGCGGGGGACAACGCTTGTGGCCAGCGCGAGCGCCGCGGCGCGGGAACGTTTTGTGGCTCGTGGCCCAACGGGCCGACATGGCCGACGAGAGCGAGCCGGACGACGACCGCCAGCTGGCCGCGGAGCACGCCGAGCGCGTCGCCGAACTGCGCAGCGAGAGCGACTCCGGGGACGCGGACGCGATCGACCCCGCGGACCTCGACATCGCGAGGCGCGACGGGGTACGCGAGCGCGGCGAGGGCCGCTACGTCGTCTCGACGAACGGCGAGGCGACGGAAACGCCCCCCGGGACCGATCTCCCGAACGGCGACGCACGCGACGCGCGGGACGAACCCGGCGATGGACGCGACCACGGGGGCGCGCTCGAACGCGTCGACGAAGCGTACGGGATCGCCCTGTCGGCGAAGACCGACAGCGGGACCGAGACGACCGTCGCCACCTCGAACAACATCGTCGAGGTGTTCGAGGAGGCGCTCCGGTGGTACGCCGGGCAGGTCGACGACTCGCTCCCGCCCGAGGAAGTCGTCTCGCTCCTGCTGGAGCAGTCGGATCTCGACGTCGAGTCGTAGCCGCCGCTACGCGGGTAGCGACGCGCGAAAAAGCGAGGAGCGTTCGGAAGTCGGAGCCGCGTTACAGGGAGACGGCGCCGCCCTCGTCCTGCGAGCTGAGCGTCTGCGGAACGGACGCCACGTACGTGTACTGGCTTCCGGACTGCGTCACGATCTGGATCGTCGACTCCTCACCCGGAGCGAGCGGCTTGAGCGCGGTCGTGCCACTCTGATCCAGCGCGATGTTGATCTTCATCCGGTCCGTCCTCGAGTTCAGAACCGGGATGGAGCTGTCGTTGTCCTTAATCTTAGACACACCGAACTCTGCATTTGTCGCCGATGCGGATTCGTTATCACCCGCGTACGTCAGGGTCTTCGCACCGTCTGGCCCGGTCCACTTCACCGACGCCCCGCTGAGGTCGATCGCGTCGGCACCCGGTGACTGCATCACCGTCAGATTGACCTCGTTAATGGTGTTGGTCCCACTCACTTCACCGGTAGCCGAGATCACGTTCACCTGATTCGACACCTGATTGGCGGAGTCGTGACTCGTTGCGGACGCCTTGTTCTGCAGGAATCCGGTCGTGTTGATCAGTACCGTCGCCGCGATGGCTGCGACGAGAACCATCGCGATGAACACGACCAAGGTCTCGATACCGACCTGACCGCGTTCGTAGTCGAAGTCTGGGAGGCTGAGTTCCATTGCGACACGAGAGTGCAAGAACCCTGACTGAAAAAGAATGGTGGCCGTCAGGCCCGAGAGGCGAGCGTGGACCGCTGTGCTGGCCAGTAGGGTTTTCCGGACGCCAACCGCGGGTAAGCGCGATCGGGAGTCGCGCGTGTCGAGAACGACGAGTGAACCGGTGGCTCGGACGGCGCGCGCACGCGGCGTCGCGGCCGGCCACGCGTTCGGCACTCGAACGGTCTCGAACCGCGGCGGCGGCACAGCGTGAGCGAGTCGCCGTGACCGTCAGGCCGTGCCGGCGGTCGTGTCGACCGGGATCTTGTCACCGGCCGAGTCGTGCACGTAGCCGGTGGTCCCGTCGAGATTCAGGTACCGGAGGTACTTCTTGTTCGACCCGACGTACACGATTTCGGGATCGCCGTCGCGATCGACGTCGTCGACGGAAACGCCGGTCTTCACGGCGCTGGGGGACGTGAATTTCGTCATCTCCCCGTCGTCGTCCACGAGCTTGACGTTGTTGCTGCCGGTGACGTACGGGACGCGGGCGACACCATCGCCGTCGAAGTCCGCGGGCGTCCCGACCGATCTGACGTTCGATCCGGGGGAGATCCCCGTGTCGTGGGTCGTTCCGTCCGGATCCGCGTACTTGACGTCGGCGCTAGTACCGAGGTAGATCAGTTCGTCCGCGGAATCGCCGTCGAAGTCCGCGACGCCGACGACGGCCTTCGAGGCGACGCTGAGAACGTGGGTGGGTCCGGTCTCCGGTGAGACCCGATAGATGTCCTTGTTCGTGGCGTTCGAGTAGAAGACGGACGTGTCGCTTCCGTTCCACGTCCCCACCCCGATGCGCGTTTTCGTGTTCGACGGGGCCGGCGGATTCCCGCCGAGGGTCTTCGTGCGCCCGCCGCCGCCGTAGACGAGGTGGATCGTCCCGTTCTCGATGTACGGGCTGTCGTACGCGCCGTCGCCGTCGAAGTCGACCGACGCGGGACCGATGACCGGGGGCGAGCTGTCCAGCTGCGTCGTCACGTTCCCCCGGTCGTACGGGATGGTGTTCAGCGACGACCCCGTCGTGTACACGACGACGCCGTCCCTCAGCGGCTCGCTCGACCCGCCTCGGTACGGGAACGAGAAGTAGTCCCGCGACTCGTCGACGGAGACGACGACGCGGTGGGCGCCGCCGTCGAGGCTCGTATTCGCCCGGATTCGCGCGACGTGTCCGGGCCGCCAGTACGAGCCGTCGGCGACGGAGACGTTCGTGACGTTCACCGGCTCGCCGTCGACGAGGACGAGCAGGGATCCCCGATCGGTCGGGAGCCTGCTCTCCCCCGTGTTCTTCGCGAGGAGCGTCAGCGTGTCCGTGTTCGCGTCGTAGAGGGTCGCACCGGGATCGCTGATGACGGTGACGCTGTGCGAGACCTGCTCGGCGTAGTCCGACCCGACGTGCTCGATGGCGTGGCCGACGTCGCCCGCGATGTTCGTGGCGGTGCCGCCGACGATCGTGCTCAGCGAGATGGCCGCGATGAAGAGGATGACGTGCGTGATGGATACTTCGGCCATGGGGGGCGGAGAGGGTACTGGGTCCGGGTTGTCGAGCCACGGGGATAACTCGTGTGGCCGGGGCGTTCCCGATCCCCGTCGCGTCCCGTCGCGAGCCGTGGAGCGGCGGCTACCCGGAGTTCGTCTTCGCCGTCGATGTCCGCGCGGTCACTCGTCGAGCGCGCGCTTCGGGATGATCCGGGGTTCGGTGCCGTACTCGACGCTGGCCTCGACGCCGAAGACCTCCGCGAGAAGCCCCTCGGTCACGACGTCCTCGGGGCGCCCCCAGTCGTAGATGTCGCCGTCGCGGAGCGCGACGAGGTAGTCGGCGAAGCGCGCGGCCTGCGTGAGGTCGTGGAGGACGATGCAGACGGTGACGCCGCGCTCCTCGTTGAGGGTCCGGATGACGTCCATCACGCGCAGCTGGTGGCGGAGGTCGAGGTACGTCGTCGGCTCGTCGAGCAGGAGCGTGTCGGTCTCCTGTGCGAGCGCCATCGCGATGCGGACGAGCTGGCGCTGGCCGCCGCTGAGGCTGCTGACGTCCGTCTCGCGGAGGTGTTCGATGCCCGCGAGATCGATGGCGCGATCGATCGCCTCGCGGTCTTCCTCCGTTTGGCCTTCGAGGAACCCCTTGTGGGGGTAGCGCCCGTGGCCGACGAGCTCCTCGACCATGATGCCCTCCGGCGTCGAGCCGTGCTGGGAGAGCATTCCGAGTTCGCGCGCGAACTCCTTCGAGCCGTACGCCGCGATCTCGCGGCCGTCGATGAGGACGTCGCCGGTGTCGGCGTCGAGGTGGCGGGCGAGCGCCTTCAGCAGTGTGCTCTTCCCGCTCCCGTTCGGGCCGACGAGCGCCGTCACCTCCCCCTCGGGGACGACGAGGGTCTCGGTGTCGACGACCGGCTCGTCGAGTCCGGGGTAGCCGACGCGGAGGTCGCTCGCGTGGATCTTCGCGTCGGGGTCGGTCGTGCGCTCGCTGCCGTCGGTCTCATCGGACGTCTGCGGTGTGGTATCGATCTTGGACATCGTTCAGAACTCGCTGAAGTCGCCGTGTCGACGCATCAAGTAGAGGAAGTACGGACCGCCGATGATGCCGGTGACGACGCCGACGGGCACTTGGATCGGCATGAGTGCGAGGCGCGCGATGACGTCGGCGACGAGGACGAGCGCCGGCCCGAGGAAGAGCGAGCCGACGACGAGGCGTCGGTAGTCGCTCCCGACCACGGTGCGGACGGCGTGCGGGACGACGAGACCGACGAACCCCACGAGACCGGCGACGGCGACCGCGGTCGCCGCGGCGAGAATGGCGAGCGCGGAGAGTCCGAAGCGGACGTACTCGACCGGCATGCCGAGCGAGCGCGCCGTCTCCTCGCCGAGCAGGAGCACGTTCAGGTGCCGGGAGGCGAGGAGGAGGATCGGGACGACGACGATCGTCGGGAGGATCGCGAGGCGGAACTGCGGCCAGCCGACGCCGGTGAGCGAGCCGGTCGTCCACGCGATCGCGGTCTTCATCGCGGCGGAGCTATCGAGGAAGTAGAACAGTCCCGTCTGGAGGGACTGGAAGACGGTGGCGACGACGACGCCCGCGAGCACGAGGCGCACGGGGTTCGTCCCGCCCTGCCACGCGATGGCGTAGACGAGCGAGAAGGCGATCAGCCCGCCGGCCGCGGCGGCGAACGGGAGGACGAACGTCGCGCCCGCGAAGAAGACGAGCGTGAGGAGGACGGCGAGACCGGCCCCGCCGCTGACGCCGAGGATGTAGGGGCTGGCGAGTTCGTTGCGCGTGACGGCCTGAAAGACGGCGCCGGAGACGGCGAGGTTCACGCCGACGAGCGCCGCGACGAAGACGCGCGGCATTCGCAGACTCCAGATGATGACCGCGGACCGCGAGAGCCATTCCGGGAGGTCGCTCCCGGTGAGGATCGCCGCCCAGACGCGCGCGTTGAAGAGGATGTGTGGATCGGTCAGGACGTCGAACGTCACGCCGAACGGCGTCGGGTACGACCCCTGAGAGACCTGGACGAACGCGGCGACGAAGGCGACGACGACGCTTCCCACGACGAGGGATGCCAACCGCCGATCGCGAGAGTCGAGTCGGGCGTACGCCTCCACCGACCGCGACGACACGTCCATTACCTCCGTTTTGTTTAGGGAACCCTAAATCTATTGCGATGGGATCAGAGTGATCCGGCGACGATGTCCGCGACGCGTTCCCGATCGAACAGCGCCTCGTCGCGGTCGTAGAGCTGCCGTGCACCGCGCTCGGTGAGCACGAGGTTGCTGATGGGACCCTGATAGAGGGGGCCGCCCCGGTAGACGTTCCCGTTCCGGACGGCGGTGAGTTCGCTCGCCGTCGGGTGGTCCTCCATGAACGAGACGACGGTGTTCTCGAACTCCTCGGCGCTCTGGGACTCGTGGCCGCGACAGAGCAGGTAGTCGGGGTCGATCTTGAGCAGCGTCTCGTAGTCGACGTGCCCGCGCGAGGCGTGGAAGTCCCGCACGTCCGTCTCCGCGAACGCGTCCCGGACGTTCAGGTCGCGCCACTGCTTGACGCTCGTCCCCTCGCCCACGAGATACGGGGAGAACGAGGTCGGCTGATTCCCGTCCGCCCAGACGATGGCCACCCGCGGGCGCTCCGCGTGCTTCGTCGGCGCGACCGACTCGAGCTTCGACTGGAACTCCTCGTGGAGGGTCGCGAACGCCTCGTATCGCTCCTCGCGCTGGAAGAGACCCGCGACCGTCTCGAAGGCCTCGTAGAGGGTGTAATACCGATAGCTGTCGTGCCACGCGTAGGTGTGCGAGAAGATGGAGTTCCCGAAGAACGGCGCGACGCTCTCTGCGATGTCGTCGACGTCGGACCGGCTCCACCCCTTGAAGCGATTGGCGAGGAAGTTCGGGTCCATGACGTGGACGTCGGCGCCGAGCGAGTAGAAGCGCTCCTTCGAGACGCCGTCCTGATAGAGCGAAATCGTGTCGCTCTTGTCGGCCGAGACGCCGTCGATGTCGTCGTAGTAGTTCGTGTGCCATCGATTGGCGAGCCAGAGCGCTCTCGGCTCGTCCAGACCGAGCGCGAGACCCATGTCGGCGTAGCTCCCGTTGTTCGCGACCCACGTCTCGGGGACGGAATCGAAGGTCACGTCGCCCATCGGTGCCATCGAGACGGTGTACGATCCACCGGACGAATCGGTCGTCGCCGACGTCGCGTCCCTGTCGGTGTCCCCGGTCCCGGTACAGCCCGCGAGCGTCGCGCCGAGCGCCGTCCCGCCGACGCCGAGGAACGTTCTTCGGTCCACATGCATTTAGGCCAGCCTAAAACACAAAAGGCCGTCGGTACGGTGCGGCGGCGACGGGAACCTTTTTACGAAGCGCAGTCGTCCGCATCGGTATGCGCGTCGCTGTCGCCGTAGTACGTCGGTAGGTGCCGACCCGTTTCTGGCGCGCGTCAGGGCGAATCGACAGCGACGACTCCAGAGCCATGACCCAGTTCCCAGACGACTACGATCCCGCGGAGGTAGAGTCCCGCCTCCAGCAGCGCTGGCTGGACGAGGAAACGTATCGGTTCGACGGCGACGCGAACGACCCCGACACGGCGTACGTCGTGGACACGCCGCCGCCGTACCCGACGGGCGAACTCCACATCGGGCACGCGCTCAACTGGTCGTACATGGACTTCGCCGCGCGCTTCCACCGCCTGCAGGGCGACGACGTCCTCTTCCCGCAGGGATGGGACTGCCACGGTCTCCCGACCGAAGTGAAGGTCGAGGAGAACGAGGGCATCCAGCGGACGGACGTCCCGCGCGACGAGTTCCGCGAGATGTGCGTCGAGCACACCCGCCACCAGATCGACTCGATGAAGGAGACGATGCGCGAACTCGGCTTCAGTCAGGACTGGAACGCCGAGTTCCGCACGATGGACCCCGAATACTGGGGCAAAACGCAGCAGTCCTTCGTCGAGATGGCGGACGACGACCTCGTCTACCGCGACGAGCACCCCGTTAACTGGTGTCCGCGCTGTGGCACCGCCATCGCGGACGCCGAGGTCGAACCCATCGATCGCGAGGGCACGCTCCACTACGTCACCTTCCCCGGCGTGGACAACGACGACATCGAGATCGCGACGACCCGTCCCGAACTGCTCGCGGCCTGTGTCGCGATGGCCGTCCACCCGGACGACGAGCGTTACGACGGGCGCGAGGACGACACCTTCGAGGTGCCGCTCTTCGGCCACGAGGTCGAGGTGGTCGAGGACGAGGACGTCGATCAGGAGTTCGGGAGCGGCGCCGTCATGATCTGTACGTTCGGGGACAAACAGGACGTGACGTGGTGGGCCGAGCACGACCTCGACCTGCGCGCCGTCTTCACCGAGGACGGCCATCTGAACGGGGAGGCGGGCGACTACGCCGGTCTCACCATCGACGAAGCGAAGGAGGCCGTCGCCGACGACCTCGACGCGGAGGGCTACCTGAACGACACCGAACCCACCGAGCAGTCCGTCGGCGCGTGCTGGCGCTGCGACACCCCGATCGAGATCCTCTCGAAGGAACAGTGGTTCGTCGAGGTGGACAAGGAGGCCATCCTCGAACGCGCCGAGGAGGTCGAGTGGATTCCCGAGCACATGCACCAGCGCCTCGTCGAGTGGACCGAGGGAATGGACTGGGACTGGGTCATCAGTCGCCAGCGCGTCTTCGCGACGCCGATCCCCGCGTGGGAGTGCGCTGACTGTGGGCATCGGCACATCGCCACCGCCGACGAGACGCCCGTCGACCCCACCGAGGAACCCCCCGCGGTCGGCGCGTGCCCCGAGTGCGGGAGCGACGACTGGACCGGCGAGACCGACGTCATGGACACGTGGATGGACTCCTCCATCACCCCGATGCACCTCTCCGGGTGGCCGCTCGACATCGATCTCGATGAGTTCGAACCCGTCAGCCTCCGCCCGCAGGGCCACGACATCATCCGGACGTGGGCGTTCTACACCCTCCTGCGCACCGGCGAACTCACCGGCGAGAAGCCGTGGGAGAACATCCTCATCAACGGCATGGTGTTCGGTCCCGACGGCAACAAGATGAGCAAGAGCCGAGGCAACACGGTCAGCCCCGAGGAGGCCGTCGAGGAGTACAGCGCGGACGCCGCCCGACAGGCGCTCGCGCTCGGCGGCCAACCCGGCAGCGACGTCCAGTTCCAGTGGAAGGAGGTCAAATCCGCCTCCCGGTTCCTCACGAAACTCTGGAACATCGTCAAGTTCGCCGCCGGCCACTTCGACGAGGACACCCCGGACATCGCGGACCCGGCCTATCGCGACGCCGACGACTGGATCCGCTCGAAGGCGACGCGCGTCGCGAGCGACGTCGAGGCCGAGATGGAGGCCTACCGCTTCGACGCCGCGCTCCGCGAGCTGCGGGAGTTCGCGTGGAACGACCTCGCGGACGACTACGTCGAACTCGCGAAGGGGCGGCTGTACAACGGCCGACCCGGCGAGCGGGACGCCGCGCGCAAGACGCTCTACGACGTCGTCTCCGCCGTCACCCGGATGCTCGCGCCGTTCAGCCCCCACCTCGCCGACGAGATCTGGCAGTACCTCCCCGGCACCGAGGGGAGTGTTCACACCGCCGACTGGCCCGCCCTCGACGCCTACGACGAGGACGTGGAGGCCCGCGGCGAGGTCATCGCCGAGGCCACCCGCGAGATCCGGGCGTGGAAGTCCGCGAACGGCTATCCGCTCAACGCCGACCTCGACGATGTCGAACTCTACTTCGACCCCGGGAGCGAGGTCGAGAACGTCGACACCTACGACCTCTCCGAGACCATCAACGCGCCCGCTCGCGTCCGCGAGGGACGACCGAACGTCGAACTCGTCCCCGTCGACGTCGACGGCGACGACTCGGAGATCGGTCCCGAGTTCCGCGGCGACGCCGGCATCGTCCTCCAAGCCCTGAACGAAGCCGATCCCGCGGTCATTCAGGCCCAGAAGAACTCCGGAGACACGATCACCCTCGAAGCCGACGGCGAGGAGTACGAACTCGACGCCGACTGGGTCACCGTCGAAGAGGAATACCGCGCCGAGGGCGGCGAGGAGGTCGCCGTCGTCGAGACCGAATTCGGGACGGTCCTCGTCTACCCCTGAACCGTTTGCCGCGCGAGCGGCCGAAGGCCGCTCGCTGGCAAAAGCTTCACCAAAGCCTGCGCGTCGTTCGAGAGAGCTTTGCTCTCTCGTGATGACGAAAGGCGCACCGCGCCTTTCGAACCACCCCCCGTCGCGGCCTTCGGCCGCGGTAGTCGCCGCTTGCCCTCGCGATAGCGCGCGAGTGAACCGCGCGACTCCACACGAGGCCGGCAGGCCGGGTGTGGGTCAGTGGGGGCGTCGCTCCCACGCCACTTCCGGGCTCTACCGAGCCGTCATCGGAAATCGGAGATTTCCGATTGGCGAACGAGACGGCTCTGCCGTCTCGTCAACCGCTCGGTGCGCGGACGCTACCGTGGTATTGATTTTGGCACTTTGGCACCTCTCGATGTGGAACAGGGGACGAGCTAGCCGAACGCGACAAAGCATATAGATACCTATACCATCTGTAACAGTATGCTACCACTCGCGTTCGGTGGTCAGGCTCAGTTGACGCTGATACTCCTCATCGGCGTTCTGATAGTCGCATACGTCATCTACAAGCTATTTTGGAGCGATTGAGCACGTTCGGTGATTCCTCCACGTCGGCCGGATGAACGATCGCCAGCTTCTGTCCACCGTCGGCGGTCAAGCGTATGCGGTGCTCTGCGCCGCGTTTCACCGGTCGCTTTCGGCGACCGGCCTTTTTCACCTCTGCGAGAACTCCGTTCTCGCTGATCCCACGCTCGCTCCGCTCGCGCGGACCGTGTTTTGCGAGGACGGTGAGCCGGAGGCGCATCCGACCCGGGAAAAGATGGGCCACGAAGTTTAGGTGGTCGCCGCGTCCCGTTCTCGATATGGCACAGGGCCAGTCGCTTCCCGTCGAGGACGTATCGCGAGACGTCGTGAGTATTCCCGGGAACGCCCCGCTCGATCAGGTCGCGGAGACGATGTACTCGGAGGACGTCGGCTTCCTCGTCGTCACGCACGAGGGGGAACCCGCCGGCGCGCTCACCGACCGACAGGTCGCTCTCTCGTTGCGGAACGAGGCGGACCCGTCGTCGACGACCGCGAACGAACTCATGACGCCCGATCTCGTGACGGTCGATCGGGACATGGACGTCCTCCGGATCCTCCAGCAGATGAAACTCGAGGAGATCCGACGTGTCCTCGTCGTCGACGATGACGGCGACCCGGTGAGCGTCGTCTCGCTCGACGACGTCCTCGTCCTCCTCGGCGAGGAGATGGGCGATATCGCGGATCTCATCGAAGCGCAGGTCTGAGCCGAATCCGCCTCGGTGAGGGGGTGGGCGGCGTGCACGAATCGCCGCGCGATCCGCGGGCCAGTCGGACGCGTTCGCGTCCGACGCGATCGCGGATCTCATCGAAGCGCAGGTGTCGGTGGCGTCGGTCGCGGAGTGGTCGCGTCCGCGTCCGGGCGCGGTTCGCGGAGCGGTCGGCTTTTTCTCCCGTCCGCGCGAGGGCGTGGACATGGACGAACGCGTTCGCGAGCACGCACGGACCCTGATCGATTGGAGCGCGCGGATCGAGGCGGGCGACGACGTCGTCGTTCGCGTCGGGCCGGACGCACACGACCTCGCGGTGGCGGTCGCGGAGGTGTCGGGGGAGCGCGGGGCGAACGTCGTGACGACGTACGCGTCGGGCGAGGTCACGCGCGCGTATCTGCGCGCGCACGACGGCGACTTCGAGGAGGACCCCGAGTACGAGCGCGCGCTCCTCGCGAACGCGGACGCGGTGTTGACGCTCGGCGGCGGGCGGAACACGGCGGCGACGGCGGACGTCCCCGGGGAGCGCCGGCAGGCGTACGATCGGGCGCGACAGGACGTTCGGAAAGCGCGTCTCGACACGAAGTGGGTGTTGACGGAGCACCCGACGCGAGCGCTCGCCCAGCAGGCGGGGATGAGCTACGAGGCGTACCAGAAATTCGTCTACGACGCGATCAATCGCGACTGGGAGGCGCAGGCGGAGAAACAGTCGCGGGTGAAGGACGCACTGGACGACGCGAGAGAGGTGCGCATCGTCTCGGGGGACGGGACGGACCTGACGATGTCGGTCGAGGGGCGCGTCGCGGTGAACTCCGCGGCGAGCGTCGACTACGACTCGCACAACCTCCCGTCCGGTGAGGTGTTCACCGCGCCGTCCGCCGCGGAGGGCGAGGTGGTCTTCGACGTCCCGATGACGATCAACGGCCGTCAGGTGACGGACGCGCACCTGCGATTCGAGGGCGGCCGCGTCGTCGAGCACGCGGCCGCGCAGGGCGAGGAGGCCATCACGGAGGTGCTGGAGACGGACGACGGCGCGCGCCGCCTCGGCGAACTCGGCATCGGGATGAACCGCGGGATCGACCGCGTGACGGACAACATCCTCTTCGACGAGAAGATGGGCGATACGGTGCATCTCGCGCTCGGGCGCGCGTACGAGTCGAACTTCCCCGCGGGCCGCGAGGACGAGGCGAACGAGTCCGCCGTGCACGTCGACCTCATCACCGATATGAGCGAGGACTCGCGCATCGAGGTGGACGGCGAGGTGATACAGGAGGACGGGACGTTCTGGTTCGAGGCGGGAGGCCCGGAGCGATAGCGACGGCGCGCGGTGCGTCGCTTCGCGTGCGGCGGATGACCGAGCGCGCGTCAGTCGTCGCCGGCGGGGTAGCAGTCGAGTTCGGTGCTGGTGCATTCGCCGATCTCGGCCTCGACTTGGATGGTGGCGTGGTCGATGCCGTATCCCTCGCCGAGGACGTGCCGGGCGCGTTCGAGGACGGCGTCGCGGTCGGTGTCGGATTCGACGACGAGGTGGGCGCTGCAGGCGTACTGCCCGGAGGTGAGCACCCAGACGTGGACGTCGTGGACGTCGCGGACGCGTCGATGCCGGCGAGGGCGTCGGCCACTTCGTCGACGGGGACGTCGCTGGGCGCGCCCTGCAAGAGGACGTTGACGCTGTCGCGGAGGAGGTCTTTCGCGGAGTAGAGGACGAGCGCGGCGATGAGGAGGGAGAAGACGGCGTCGAGGGCGTAGAGGTCGGTGACGTAGAGGGCGACGCCGAGGACGACGGCGGCGAGGCTGCCGGCGGCGTCGGCGAGGAGGTGGAGGTAGGCCCCGCGGACGTTGAGGTTCTCGGTGCCGCCGTGGAGGACGTACGCGCCGGCGAGATTGGCGAGGAGGCCGACGAGGCCGACGGCGACGGTCGGGAGCGGCTTGATCGGCTCGGGATTACCGAGGCGGAGGACGGCCTCGTAGGCGACGTAGACGACGATGGCGAGGAGGACGACGCCGTTGACGAGGGCGCCGAGTATTTCGACGCGCTGGTAGCCGTACGTCCGCAGGCGGTCGGCGGCGCGCCGGGCGACGTAGGCGGCGAGGAGCGCGAGCGCGAGGCTCCCGCTGTCGGTGAGCATGTGCGCGGCGTCCGCGAGCAGCGTGAGGGAGTTCGCGTAGAGCGCGCCGGCGAGTTCGACGACGAAGAACGCCGTGTTGATGAGGAGCGCGATCAGGAGCGCGCGCTGGCTCCCGCCCGTGTGGTCGTGCGAGTGGCCGTGATCCCCGTGATCGTGGTCGTGCCCCTCGCCGTCGTGGTCATGGCCGTGCCCGTGCTCGCTCATCCGGTATCGAGAGCTAATCGCCCCTGTCTTATTAACTCCCCTGCCAGATACCCGCCGTAGAGTGGTATATATTGCTACTTCGAAGGTCTGAGTTAATAATCCGGCGGGAGCGGAGACGGACCACCGGGACTGCCGGCCGGACGAACCGCGGGGCTAGCAACCGCGACCCGAGCGGTCCGTAGGACCCGGAAGGGTCGCGGTTCGCTCGCGGCGAAATCGCGAGGCGCAAACACCCCCGAGGGGGTGTGCAGCGCTTTTGTCCGAGCTTTTGCACGCGCCAGCGTAGCTGGCGCTCAGCAAACGGTCGAAGAGTTGCGGGGAGTAAGCCCCCTTCTGTTCTTCCGGCATTCGGCTGAGCGTCCGCGCGGTCCGTCGGGCTACCTTCCTGTGCGCGGACTTGCACCGGCGAGGGTGGCCGTTCCATCGCTCCTCCGTCCTCATCCCTCGGTGGGTTGACTCCCCGCGGCCTTTCTCGCCGCGGGTTCGCGCACCGCATCGGTCGGACGGAGACGTGTCGTCTCTGTTCCAGTGCCGACGGTCTCCCGCCCCGGGCGTGTGCCCGGTCGCCTGCCCGACTGGTGGGGGGACTTTCCTCATGCACGGCGACGCCGCGCACGGGGGCCGGGCTCCCGCTACTCGTCGTCTCGTACCACCCTGACGCGGTTAAGGCGTTCGGTGATCTGGCATGTCAACGACCGGCACACATCATATAAGTACCTTGTGGCGTCGAGAAATGGTCGCGAGAGGCGCGTTCGCGTCCGTGAGCCTGTCGTTCTCGTGATGAGGCGTCTTCCGTGATATCTCATGGTTCCACACAGCTAGGGAAGGATTGAAGTCCGAACGGACCCTATATGTATGCGTAATGTCGGAGGCCCAGTCGATACACCTTTCTGAGGACGACGGCACACGGGCCGTCGAACTCGCGCGTGACTCGGTCGAAGCGTTCGTTCGTAACGGACAGCGCGAACAGCCCGGGAGTATGCGCGATGCGTTCTACAACCGAACGGGCGCGTTCGTCCGCCTCAAATCGACGCGGGGTCGAGGACGCCTCCGCGGTTGCTCGGGCGCGCACGACTCCGTCCGCGACCTCGGAAACGAGTCGAAACAGTTGGGCCACGCGATCGTCGAGGCCGCCATCAAGGCGGCCAGCGACTCCTCTTGCGGATCGGAGGTCGAGCCTGCCGAACTCGACACCATCCGCGTCTCCGTCTGTACCGTCTCGAACCTCCTCCTCACCGACGACCCCGTCGCCGACATCGAACTCGGAACGCACGGCGTCATCGTCGACGGCCACGGCGAGTACGGCTGGATGTACCCGACCGTCCCCGTCGAGAACGACTGGAGCGTCTTCGAGTACCTCGATCGGACCTGCCGGAAGGCGGGTCTCCCGAACGGCGCGTGGGAGGACGACGACGTCGTCGTCACGCTCTTCGACGGTCAGGTCTTCGAGGAGACGGAGCCGAACGGCGAGATCGATATCCGCGCCTAGGGCCTAGAAATCCGCGTTCTCGGCGTCCGCGTTCGCGCGCATCGCCGCCTCGTCGATGTCGAACTCCCTGACGAGCTCACCGTCGCGCAGCAGCGGCTCTAGGAGCGCCTCGCCGTCCGTCGGGCCGGGGCGGCTCTCGAGTCCGACGTGGTGTGCGCCGTCCGGCGTCCGGTAGACCTGCTTCGCACCCGAGAGCTTCCCGCGCTTCGCGCACGGCTCGCCGTCGCGTTCGACGATGTCGAGCGCGAAGTCCACGGGATCGGCGTTCGAGACGTAGCCGCCGACGCCGAACCCCTCGACGACGTCCCGGAGGTCGCGGAGTTCGGCGGGTCCGAGACCACCGCTGACGAAGACCCCGACGTCGTCGTACCCCCGCAGGTCGAGTTCCCAGCGGACCTCCTCGACGATGTGGCGGAAGTTCCCGCGGCGCGATCCCGTGGTGTCGAGGCGGACGCTATCGAGGCGGTCGCCGAGCGTCTCGGCGGCGCGCAGCGCCTCGTCTTTCTCGTCCGAGTAGGTGTCGACGAGGGCGACGCGCGGGACGTCGGGCGCCACCGCTTCGTCGAACGCCCGCCACGCCTCCTCTTGGTGGCCGCGGCCGAACGCGATGACGAGCGCGTGCGGCATCGTCCCGCTCGCCTCGCGGTCGATGACCTCGCCGCCGGCGACGTGACTGATGCCGTCGAGACCGGCGACGAGCGCCGCGCGCTCGACCATCGCGGCGATCGAGGGGTGGACGTGGCGCGCGCCGAAGCTCAACACTCGGCTGTCCGGGGCGGCTCGCCGGACGTCGAGCGCCGCGCTCGCACACCCGCTCGCGTGCGAGAGGAAGCCGAGGAGGCTGGTCTCGTAGCGCGCGAAATCCAGGTAGTCGCCCTCGATGCGCATGACGGGACCGCCGTCGAAGAGCCTGCCCTCGCGCATCGCGTCGACGTCGATCGGGAGTCCCTCGAGGAGGTGCGCGGCGTCCTTCACGCCGGCGAGGAGTTCGAACTCGCCGGTCGGGAACTGGTCGGCGGTGACCTCGGCGACGACGCGGGGGTTCTTCCCGGCGTGATCGAGCGTCGTGGCCGTGCGATCGAAGTAGGCGTCCGTCGCTCGCCCGTCTCGGATGGCGTCGACCGGCACGATGTCGAAGGGGGCGTCGTCCGACGACGCGTCTCGTGGCATACCTCCGGCTACCGTCGGGGGAGCGAAAAAGGCTGGTGTCCGGGCGATACGACGGACGAGTGTCGCCGACGGAGACTGGTGCGTGCGTCGGGTGAGTGGTCACGACGGCGGACCCAACAGGATTTCACGACGCGTCGCGTACCCCGTCGAAAGGGATGTTCGAGGACATCATGCGAAAGTTCGAGGGGAGTCCCGGTCAGCAGGCCGTCATCCGACTTCTCCTCGAACGCGGATTCTCGGTGAACGACGAGGGGCGGGTGGTCTCGGGCGACATCGAGATCCCGAACACGCAGGTCGCACAGGAGGTCGGCGTCGATCGGCGGGTCGTGGATTCGACGACGGACGCCATTCTCGCGGACCGGGAGCTACGGCGCATCTTCCAGAACATCAGCCAGATTCCGAGCCTGATGGATCTCGCGCCCGTCCTCGACCTGACGGTGGTGACGATCGCGGTCCACGACGCCGACGAGCCCGGTCTCGTCGCGGAGGTGACGGGCGTGCTCGCCGCGCACGACATCAGCATCCGGCAGACGATCAGCGAGGACCCCGAGTTCACGGACGAGGCGAAGCTCTACCTCGTCGTGGACGACGAACTCCCCGGCGAGGTCGTCACGACGCTGATGGCGCTCCCGTTCGTCCGCTCGGTGGAGCTCTCGTAGATGGCGGACGAGACCTACGACACCCTCGCGGGACCCGGCGAGGCGCGCTTCGAGATCAGGGGATCGGAGTTCGTCGGCCGCGCGCGCCCCGTCGAGACGGTCGCCGACGCGGAGGCGTTCGTCGACGAGGTGCAGGCGCGCTACGCGGACGCGAGCCACAACGTGCCCTGCTATCGGGTCAGAGTCGAATCCGGGACCGGACGGTCCCACGGAGGACACCTGCTCCGCGAGTATCAGAGCGACGACGGCGAGCCGTCGGGTTCGTCGGGGAAGCCCGCGCTGAACGTGCTCCAGCAGCGCGACGTCGAGAACGCGGTCGTCGTGGTGACGCGCTACTTCGGCGGGACCGAGTTGGGCGTCGGCGGTCTCGCGCGGGCGTACTCGCGAGCGACGAAGGAGGCGATCGACGACGCGGACGTGGTCACGCGCAAGCCTCGGACGGCCTTCGATGCCACCGTGGACTACGACGACTCGGGGACGATCCGCGGGATCCTCGAATCCGCGGACTGCGAGTTCGAGGCGACGTACGAGGAGCGCGTGTCGTTCGCCGTGTCGTGCGCTCGCGACGACGCGCCGGACCTGAAAGAACGGTTACGGAACGCGACGTCCGGGCGCGTCGAGATCGAGTGAGAGTCACTCCCCGTCTTCGCTGCCAGCGACGTAGCCGGTGACGTCCCCGCCGACCATGGCGACGGCGAGGAGGACGGCGATGGCGAAGACGAGGAGGCTGGAGATGGCGTTCATCTCTGGGGCACTCCCGTACTTGATCATGGAGTACATCGCCGTCGTGAGGACGTCGAAGGTCCCCTTGACGAAGTAGACGCGAATGAAGTCCTCGAAAGAGCGGATCCACGCGAACATGAACCCGGCGGCGACTGACGGACCGATGATCGGGAGGGTGACCTCCGCGAACGTCGCGAGCGTGCCGCTCCCGAGGTCACGCGCAGCCTCTTCGAGGCTCCGATCGAAGGAGTAGAGGCGCGCGGTGACGGGGAGGAGGACGAACGGAAGCCCGTAGAGACTGTGCGTCGCCACGACCGTCCAGAATCCCGTGGTGACCCCGATGATGGTGCGGAAGTAGATCAGGAGCGCCATTCCGAGGACGACACCGGGAACGACCATCGGGAGGATCCCGAAGGTCCGATAGAACTCCTTCAGACGGAAATCGATGCGTGCGAGGCCGAACGCACCGAGGACGCCGAGAACGGTCGCGATGGCGGCCGCGATAGTCGCGATCTCGACGCTGTGGAACACCGCCGTAAGCAGGCCGGTGTCCGCGAGTGTCTGTGCGTAGTTCGAGAGGGTGAATCCCTCGAAGGGGAACACCGTCGACGAGTTGGTGGCAAAGGAGAGGAAGATCATGACGAGCAGCGGCGCCCAGAGGAAGACGAGCGTCAGGACTGCGACGGCGTAGAGGGCGTACTGCCCGCGGGTGCGTTCGGCCATCTCAGATCCCCCCCAGATCCTCGATGCTCACGTAGCGGAACGCGAGGAGGAAGAGCACGACGATGGTGAGGACGATGAACATCGACGCGGCGCTCCCGTAGTCGATCGCGTACAGGGTGTTGATGCGCTCCTCGATGAGCTGTCCGATCATCTGGATCTTCCCCTGTGCGAGGAAGCGCGGCGTGACGAACGCGCCGAGGCTGGGGACGAAGACGAACAGTGCCCCAGAGATGATTCCGGGGAGCGTGAGGGGGATCACGACGTCCTTGAGGGCGCCGATCTTCCCGGCCCCAAGGTCGCGTGCGGCCTCGACAAGCGTGAAGTCGACGCCGTCGAGGCTCGCATAGAGTGAGAGGAGCATGTACGGGAAGTAGGCGTGGACGAGACCGACGACGACCGCGCCCTGTCCGTAGCCGAAGAGGGCGAGCGGCGAGTCCGTGATCCCGAGATTGAGTAGCGTCGCGTTGATGACTCCGTGCGGGCCGAACATCAGATACCACGAGTACGCGCGGACGAGATACATCGTGAAGAACGGGAGGAGTACGAGGAAGATCACGATCTTAAATACCCGGCCGCTGTGGGTCGCGAGCAGATACGCCATGGGGAAGGCGAGCGCGAGACACACGATGGTGGTGGTAGCTGCGATCTTGTATGAGAGTACGAGACTCCGGAAGAACGATGTCGTCCAGAACGGCCCGTCACCGGCGAAGAGAGCCTGATAGTTCGCCAGCGATGCGTGCTGCCAGACGACCTGATAGGCGTCGTTGACCTGTAGGAAGCTCACCGTTACGACGAACGTGAGCGGGGCGAGCAACAAGAGGGCGAGCCAAATGACGCTTGGTCCAACTGTGAGACCGAGACGGACGCGCGTGTCTCGAAGAAGGACTCGGACGTCCGCGGCGAGACCGGACGAGGACTGGGGGTCGGGCGCCATCGCTTACGCCGACTTGACGTCCTCCCAGGCAGTGATCCATGCGTCCTCGTTCTCGACGGCCTTGAACGGGATCATGTTCTGGAGGCGGGAGGGATCGATCGACCCGTACATCTCGTTCTCGTGATCCGTGAGGTTCTGTTGGGTCTTCGGGTTGCACGAGGGCGAATAGCCCGCCTTCGCCAGCTTTGCGCCGAGCTTCGGCGCGATGAACTGGTTGATGACTTTCCAGGCCATATCCTTGTGATCGGACTTCTTCGAGACGACGGCAGACTCGAACCACGCGAGCGACCCTTCCTTCGGCGTCGCCATCGTCGCGGAGTCGACGCCCTCCGTCCAGAGTTCAACGATCTCGTTTCGGCCGGACTGCCCGAGCGCGAAGTTCCCTTGCTTGAACGACTTGATGTAGGTCGGATCTGCGGCGATGTACCCCTGAAGGATGTCCTTCTGGTCGATCATCGTTTGCTTGACCTTGCTGATCTGATCCTTGCTGAGCGTGATCTTCGCACCCTCGAAGGCGTCGCTGTAGCCGAGGTAGAGCGCCGCGGCGCTCATCGCCTTGAAGTGGTCGTCGTACATGATGAGCTTCCCGCTGAGATCCGCACCGGTGTATTGCGGATCGAAGAGGGCCTCATAGGACTGCTCGTGATCCGGGACGGTATCGGAGTTGTACGAGTAGCCGTACCAGCCGAAGCGGATCGGGACGCCGTAAAGGCTTCCGTCCTGCGTGAACTGGTTGGAGGCGAACCCCTGAAAGGTGTCGTAGACGTCGCCGTAGTTCGAGATGACGTCTTTCGGGACGGTGTCGACGAGTCCCGCATCCATCATTTTCGGGACGTAGTTGTTGTTCGGGACGGCGATGTCGTATTGGGTGTCCTGTCCTGCCTGCCAAGACGAGAACATCTTCGAGGAGGAGGTGGACTTCGTGAACTGCACGTTCACGTCAAGGTTGGATTCGATCTCGTCCTTCAGGTCCGCGTACTCTTCCCACGTGAGAATGTTGATCGTCGGCGTACCGCTCCCATTGCTACCGCCGCCCGTACAGCCGGCGAGACCTGCGAGACCCGCGGCGCCGACCGCGCCAGTAGCTTTCAGGAAACGACGGCGGTCCGTCTGTGAATGGTTCTCTAGAGGCACACAGAATATACGCTGCTAGGGGTGCAAAAGACTGTCGGACATCGGGAATGGCCGCTGGAATCGCGTACTCGTGACGCGAATAGACGGCTGATTGGGCAGTCCCTGACGGTCGTATCCAAACGGTTTATACGACGTATCCGCCTATATGAGGAGTATGACAGACGGCGCGCAGTCCCTCGTCGAACTCGACGATGTCCGGAAGGAATACGGCGACGTTACGGCCGTAGACGGTGTTAGCTTCGACATCAAGCGCGGCGAGTTCTTCTCGCTCGTCGGTCCCTCCGGATGCGGGAAAACGACGACGCTTCGGATGATCTCCGGATTCGAGCAACCGACGTCGGGGACCGTCCGACTGAACGGTGCCGACGCGCATGACGTCCCGCCGAACGAACGCGATACGAATCTCGTGTTCCAGCACCTCTCGCTCTTCCCGCACATGAGCGTCGGGAAGAACGTCGAATACGGACTGAAGAAAGCGGGAGTCGACGGGTCTGCGCGCCGCGAGAAGGCCGAGGAGTATCTCGCGCTCGTCGACCTCGCGGGCTACTACGACCGCAAGCCGACGGCGCTCTCCGGCGGCCAGCAGCAACGCGTCGCGCTCGCCCGAGCGCTCGTCAACGAGCCGAGCGTCCTCCTCTTCGACGAGCCACTTTCCAGCCTCGACCGGAAGCTCCGAAAGCAGATGCAAAAGGAGCTTCGCGAGATCCACGAGCAGGTCGAGGGGTCGTTCTTCTACGTGACTCACGATCAGGAGGTGGCGATGACGCTCTCCGATCGGATGGCGGTGCTGAACGACGGCCGCGTCGAGCAGGTCGGACCTCCCGAGGAGATCTACCGTGAGCCGGCGACTCCGTTCGTCGCGGACTTCATCGGCGACACCAATCTCTTCGACGGCGTTGTCACGGACGGTGTGGTTCGTGTCGGCGGCGCGGACGGGTTCGCTTTCGACTACGACGCGGCGGCCGACGATGTCGAGGTTTCCGTGCGTCCCGAGGATATCGACGTCGTTGACGTGGATCCGGATTTCACGGGTGAAGTCGTCGATCGATATTTCCAGGGCGACCAGACGCAGTACGTCGTCGCGCCGACGGAGGACTCCCTGCCGGAGGTCACCGTTGTGATGCAAGGGCGCGAGACGCCCGTCGAGCAGGGCGAGACTGGAGGATTCAGGGTGCAACCGGATGCACCCGTCGTCTTCGAAAACTGACGGTCGAACAGAGGTTGCGACTAGCTGAGAGGATCCGTCTCCGGGAGACGCTTCGGCTGGTCGGTCGTGTTGGCTGTCCCACCGGCGTTCCGTTCTCGAGCTGAAAGATGAGGACGGTCAGTCGGTGCGGAAGGCGCGATCGCCGGCGTCGCCGAGTCCGGGGATGATGTAGCCGTTCTCGTCGAGGTGGTCGTCGATGGAGACGGTGAGGAGGTCGGCTTCGGGGTACTCGTCGCTGACGCGGAGCAGCCCGTCGGGCGCGGAGACGGCGGAGAGGACGAAGAGGTTCTCGGGATTCGGCTGGTCGTCGAGGACGGCCTCGAGGACGGTGCACATCGTCGAGCCGGTGGCGAGCATCGGGTCGGCGACGATGACGGTGTCGTCCTCGTGGATGTCGGGGAGCTTCACGTAGTCGACGGTGATGGGGAACTCGCCGCGCTCGTTCATCCCGGCCTCCTCGTCGCGGCCCGCGGAGATGACGCCCTGTTTCGCGCGCGGGAAGGCCTTCAGGAGACCCTCGACGAACGGTGTCGCGGCGCGCAGGACGTTGATGATGACGACGTCGTCGAGTCCCTTCACGCGCTCGCCGGTCGTCTCGGTGAGCGGCGTCTCGATGGAGACGAACTCGGTCTCCATCGCGCCGTCGATGACCTCGTAGCCGGCGATGCGGCCGAGTTTCACGAGCCCCTTGCGGAAGGCGACCTGCGTGGTGTGTCTGTCCCGGAGCGTCGAGAGCGTGTCCTTCGCGAGGGCGTGCGTGATGACGTGCGCGTCGTCTCGATCCTCGATGGGCATGCGTGTGAAACGGGTCGCGCGCGGGGTGAATGTACCGATCCGGCGACGGATGGGACTGACGACGCGCGTCGGAGACGTTAAACCCTCACGGTCCCTCATGTGTGGTGTGACGATCCACGAGCAGTTCGCGAGGGCGCGTGAGCAGGCGGCGGAGGTGCTCCACGGTCTCTACCACGGGATGATCGAGCACCCGGCGTTCGAGCAGATCGAGGACGAGGCGATGGATCAGGAGGACGCGTTCTTCTTCGCGTGCTTCGCGGACGCCTTCGGGATCCCGAGTCCCGTCTCGTACTACACCGCCGAACTCCTTCCGTACCTCGCGGGGGACTTCGAGTCGTGGGAGCGCCGGATGTGGGACCGCGAGAGCGTGCTCGACTGGAAGGGCCACTTCCACTTCTGATGGCCCGCTTCACCTTCTTCGGCGGGAAGGGCGGCGTCGGTAAGACCACCGTCTCGGCGGCGTACGCGCTGCGGTGTGCGGACGCCGGCGAGGAGACGCTCATCGTCTCGACGGATCCCGCGCACAGCACCTCGGACGTCTTCGAGCAGTCCTTCGACGACGATCCGACGTCCGTCGAGGGCCGCGACGGTCTCTCGGCGATGGAGATCGACCCCGAGGCCGAGGTCGAGGCGCACATGATGGACATCCGTCGCGAGATGGAAAAACAGGTGAGTCAGGTCGTCGTCAACGAGATCGACAAGCAGATCGAGATGGCCCACGAGACGCCGGGAGCGTACGAGGCCGCGCTCTTCGACCGGCTGATCCGTGTGATGCGCGAGGAGGCCGACGACTACGACCGCGTCGTCTTCGACACCGCGCCGACCGGCAACACCCTGCGCTTGCTCTCGCTCCCCGAGTTCCTCGGCGACTGGGTGGATCGGCTCATCGAGAAGCGCGAGAAGAGCCTCGATCTCTACGAGAAGGCGGCGATCGGGACGGACGAACCCCGTAAGACGGCCGCGAACGACCCCATTATCCACCGGCTGCGCGAGCGCGAGGAGAAATTCGAGTTCGCGGGCCGGATCCTCCGCGAGGAGTCGTCGTTCTACCTCGTGTTGAACCCGGACGACCTCTCCGTCGCGGAGACCCGTCGCGCGGTCGAGCACCTCGGCGAGCACGACCTCGACGTCCGCGGGCTGGTCGTCAACAAGGTGACGCCCGAACCGGACGACGACGAGAACGGACGGGGCGCGCGCTACCTGCGAGAGCGCTGCGCCCGCGAGCGCGAGCGGATCGCGGAGACGGAGGAGACGATTCCCGTCCCCCTCGTGGCGCGCATCGCGTCGCGGACGGGCGAGGTGAAGGGCGATGTCCTCGGCGAGGTGGCGGACGAACTCGCGATCGACGTCGCCGCGACGCCCTGAGGCGCCCCCGATCGATAGACGCGGCCATCCCCACGAGAAACAGTTATATATATTCGTGAGTGTTTCTCGGGTGGTATGGTCGCGTTACTCTGGCTGGTCGTCGGCGTCCTGATCCTCTTCAGCGTCGGGTACCTCACGTACTCGAAGTACCTCGCGCGGTTCGTGGGTCTCGACGAGGACGCGGAGACGCCGGCTCACAAGTACGAGGACGGACAGGAGTACGTGCCGGCGAAGAAGCCGGTGCTCCTCGGGCATCACTATTCGAGCATCGCCGGTGGGGCCCCGATCGTCGGGCCGATCACCGCCGGTCTCCTCTGGGGGTGGCTCCCCGCAGTCCTCTGGATCGCCATCGGGAACCCCCTGATGGGCGCGGTCCACGACTTCGTCTCCCTGAGCGCGAGCCTCAAGCACGAGGGGCGCTCGATCGGCTACATCATCGGCGAGTACGTGGGCGAGGAGGGGAAGACCCTCCTGCTCTGGTTCGCCTTCCTCACCATCATCCTCGTCGTCGCCGTCTTCGCGTTCGTCGTCGGTCTCGTCTTCCAGAAGTACCCGAGCGCCGCGACCGCGAGCATCCTCTACATCGCGCTCGCGCTCTGCTTCGGCGTCTATCTCTACCAGCTCGACCTCCCCTTCATCCCGGGGACGGTCGTCTTCGTCGCGCTGACGTTCGTGAGCGTCTTCGTCGGGCTCAAATACCCGATCCAACTCACTCAACAGCAGTGGATCCCCATCGTGCTGCTCTACTCGCTCATCGCGAGCGTCCTCCCCGTCTGGACGCTCCTCCAGCCGCGCGACTACCTCTCCTCGTTCCTGCTCTACGCTGCGTCGGCGGCGCGCTCATCGCCGTCATCGTCGGGACGATCTTCGCGACGTCGAGCGAGCCGCTCGTGACGAACATCCCGGCGTTCACCTCCTTCGGCGGGAACCAGACCCTCGGCGTGTTCAGCCCGCTGTTCCCGATGCTGTTCGTCACCATCGCCTGCGGAACGATCAGCGGCTTCCACTCGCTCGTCTCCTCCGGTACGACGTCGAAGCAGCTCAACAAGGAGACGGACGCCCGCCTCATCGGCTACGGCGGCATGCTCGGCGAGGGGCTGCTCGCCACGCTCTCGCTCTCCGCGGTCGCCGTCGTCGGCGTCACCGCGAGCGACGCGACGGGCGGCGTCGGCCTCGCCCTCCCGAAGTTCGCGAAGGGCGGCGGCATCTTCCTCAGCAGCCTCGGCATCCCGGCCTCCTTCGGCGCGCCGTTCATGGCCCTCGTCATGGTGAGCTTCCTGCTCACCTCCACGGACACCGCGCTCCGGCTCGGCCGCTATCTCTTCGAGGAGATCGTCGGCACGCCCGAGACGCAGGCCCAAGAGGTCGCCTCGAATCGCTACGTCAACAGCTTCGGGCAGTGCGTCGTCGCGTACGTCCTCATCGCCTCCGGGACGTGGACGCCGCTCTGGCAGCTCTTCGGCAGCGCGAATCAGCTGCTCGCGGCGCTCGCGCTCCTCACCGGCACCGTCTGGCTCGCCAATCGGAACGAGAAGAAACAGCTCGTCAGCACCGGCGTACCGATGGCGCTCATGAGCGTCGTCACCGTCTGCGCGCTCCTCTACCTCGAATACTATCAGAACCTCTATCAGGGGCTGATCCTCGGGCACACCTCCAGTGCGGCGTGGTCGCTCGCCCTCCAGATCGTCATCGGGACGATCCTCATCGTGCTCGCGCTCCTCTTGCTTCGCAAGGGCATCGGGAACGTGCAGGAAGCGCGCGGGCGGCGGCCCGCGGCGACCGACGGCGGCGTCGAGGAGTGACGTAGCGCCCAGTCCCCGTTTTCCCGCGTCGTCTCCGCCTCGCTAGCCGAAGATCGCGTCCGCGACCCGCCCGAACAGCCCGCGATCGCGCGTCGCCGGCGCGTCCCACGTCCGGAACGCGTCCGCGACGTCCGCTTCCTCGCTCGCGACGCACGCCTCGCGCTCGGGCGCGACGACGATCAGGTTCACCTCGTAGTGGCCGTAGTAGCCGTACTTGAGGAGGGTGCGCTCGCGAAAGTCCGAGACGTAGTCGCGGACCGCCGCGTCGATCTCGGGCACGACGAGCGCGAACGTGAACTCCGTGCTGTAGTGGCGCTCGTTCGGCGTGATCCGCTCGTCCGCGAGTCGGTGGCCGCGTTCGACGAGGGAATCGAGGTCGTCGGTGTCGAGGTCGGCGGCGCGCCGGGCGAAGAGGTGTTCGTCGGAGTCGTGCCGTCCGTACGAGATCGACGGGTGGAGGAAGTACTTCTCGCGTTCGAGGTTCAACTGCCCGTAAAGCGGCCACGTCTCGCCCTCGACGGTGACGTCGCGTTCGAGGTCGAAGGAGTACTGGAGGCGCGCTGCGACCTCGTCGAGGTAGTCGTCCTCCCAGACGGGGCGGGACGGAGCCTCGTCGGCGGGCGCGGCGGTCTCGCTCGCACCCGCTCCGACGGCGTCCGTCCCGTCCGCCCCCTCACTCATCCGCCTCGTACGGCGAGACGTCGTCGACGTTCGGCGCGCCGACGGCGACCGCTCGCACCGGTTCGTCGGCGTCCTCGGGGACGGACGCGAAGTGCGGGCTCCGGGGTTCGGCGACGAACGCCTCGCCCGCGCCGACGACGAACTCCCCCTCCGGCGTCTCGACGTGGAGGTCGCCCGAGAGGACGTAGAATGCCTCCTCTTGCTCCTCGTGGACGTGGTAGGCCAGCGGGATGGATTCGCCGGGCCGAGCGGTGTAGACGTTGAGCGCGAAGTTATCGAGACCGGCCGCGTCGGTGATCGAGCGCTGATCGCAGGGCCGCTCGGGCGTCGGATCGAGTTCGTCCGGGTCGATCGTGTGATATCCCATACGGACGTACTCGTGTCCGAGGGAGAAAAGGCCACGGTCGTCGGCGTCGCGCCCCGAACGGCCGCGTAAGGTCCAAGTCGGTGGCGCACGAAGCGTGGCGTATGGGAGCGAAGGACGCGGTCGAGGCCTGCGGCCGGTGCGCGATGTCGAGCGCGGCCGATCTCACGGACGGCCGAAGCCCCTTCGCGGGCGAGGACGTCATCGAGGTGGACGAGGGCGAACTGCGCGCCGTCTCCGCGCACGTCGTCGCGCTCGGGCGCCTCAAGGCGCGATTGAACGCGTGGGCGAGCGAGTTCACCTACGGGCGCTAGACGCGTGTCATCCGGTCACCGGGAAGACGTAAGGGCGATGACGGCGTAGCGAGCGACGTAAGCGATGGACGAGAGCATCTCGGGCTTCCGCGTGCGCGGGACGTGGGGCGACGTCGTCGAACACGGCGAGCGCATCACGTCGGCGCTGCGGGAGGTCGACGCCGACAGGTCCTACCGGGAGGCGTACGAGGAGTGGGACGACTGGCGCCCGAAGACCCACGAGCGCCTCAGCGAGGACGTCAACGAGAAGACCGCCGCGCAGGCGAGCGTCGGCGAGGGCGAGGGCGAGCGGGCCGGCGAGGACGTCGACGACGACCTCCAGACGGCCGGCGAGCGCCTCAGCGAGTCCTACGAGAAACTGGAGGACGACGACGCGGAGGGCGCCGTCGAGAAGTGGGGTGAGTCCATCGGCCACGTCGCGCGCGCCGCCGACACCGCCGGTCGGCGCGTCCTCCGGAGGGTCGAGAACACCGTCTACAAGCGCGTGATGACGCAGGTCGCACCCTACTACTTCGACAACGATCTGATCTCCGCGAACATCCGGCGCGTGCGCGGCGAGGACGACACGTTCGTCTTCGAGGTCCGGGTGAACGACGACGACCGACGCGACGATGTCCGGAACGTCCTCCACGAGTACGAGGACGACGTCGAGCGCTGGCACGTCGACACGGAGAAGGAGACGGACGCCGCCGCGGCCGCCGAGGGCGTCGAGGCGCCGTCGACCGGCGGCGAGTCGAAGCCCTCAACGAACTGATCCGATAGGTCTTTCTCGGCGCCCCCTGTGGTGGGACAGACGAATGGTCACCGTCGCCGCCGCCGCGACCCTCCTCGTCGCCGCGCTCGCCAGCATGTTCATGGCGTGGACGATCGGGGCCGGATCGAGCGGATCGACGCCGTTCGCTCCCGCCGTCGGCGCGAACGCGATTCCCGTGATGCGCGCGGGCTTCTACGTCGGCTTACTGGGCTTCCTCGGCGCGGTCCTGCAGGGCGCGAACGTCTCGCAGGCTGTCGGACGCGGGCTCGTCGCGGGCGCGACCCTCTCCTCCGTGGCGGTCATCGTCGCCCTCCTCACCGCGGCGACGCTCGTCGCGATCGGCGTCTTCACCGGCTATCCGATCGCGACGGCGTTCACCGTCACGGGCGCCGTCGTCGGCACCGGTCTCGCCATGGGTGGCGCGCCGGCGTGGGATAAGTACACGCAGATCGCGACGCTCTGGGTGCTCGTCCCGTTCGTCGGCGGATTCGCGTCCTTCGCCACCGCGTACGGCCTGCGCGAGATCGACCGCGACGCACTGCTCGTGCCCGCGCTCGCCGCCGTCGTCGGCGCGCTCGTCGCGAACGTGAAGTTCGTCCTCCTCGGACCGCCCGGAATCGGCCAGTCGATCGCCGCGACGGTCGCGACGGCGCTGCCCGACCTTCCCCACGCGCTCGCCGTCGGCGGGGCCACCGTCGCCCTCGCGCTCGCCGTCGCCGCCGTCGTCCGCTGGGACGTCGTCGAACACGGCGAGGCGGGCAATCGCCACTTCCTCCTCGCGCTCGGCGGTCTCGTCGCGTTCTCCGCGGGCGGCAGTCAAGTCGGTCTGGCGGTCGGGCCGCTCCTCCCGCTCGTCGGCGACAGCGTGCCCACGACGTACGTCCTCGTCGGCGGCGGTCTCGGCCTGCTCGTCGGGTCGTGGACGGGCGCGCCGCGGATGATCAAGGCGCTCGCGCAGGACTACTCCAGCCTCGGGCCGCGCCGCTCGATCGCGGCGCTCATTCCCAGCTTCGCGATCGCGCAGGCCGCCGTCTTCTTCGGCGTTCCCGTCTCCTTCAACGAGATAATCGTCTCCGCTATCGTCGGCGGCGGCTACGCGGCCGGGAGCGCCGGCGGCGGCGTCAGCCGCGAGAAGATGGTGAAGACCGTCGCCGCGTGGGCGGGTTCGCTCGCGATCGCGTTCGGTGCCAGCTACGCCGTCTTCAGCGCCGTCGAACGCCTCGCCTAGGCGTCGAGCGACTCGGCGTCGTCCGCCACGTCCGCGTTCGCCGTCTCGCTCCCGTCGCGCTTCGTCACGCGCGCCTTCATGATCCGGGTGTTCTCGACCTGTTCGACGCGCAGTTCGACGTTCTCGTAGCGGAACGTCTCGCCGACCTCGACGAGCCGCCCCGCGCGGTTGAAGATGAAGCCCGCGATGGTCTCGAACTCCTCGCCCTCGGGAAGCTCGATGCCGAGCGCCTCGTTCACCTCGTCCACGTTCACCTCGCCGCGGACGACGACGGTGTTCTCGTCGATGAACGTGAGCGGGCGCTCCTCCTCGCCCTCGAGGATCTCGCCGACGATCTCCTCGATGAGGTCCTCGGTCGTGATGAGCCCCTCCGTCGTGCCGAACTCGTCGAGGACGACGACGAGACCGACGCGCTCCTCTTGCATCTCTTGGAGGAGTTCGTCCACGTTCTTCGACTCGGGCACGTGGAGCGTCGGCTCCATCAGGTCGTCGAGGTCGACGCCGTCGCGCTCGCCGTACTGGTGCTGGCGGATGAGGTCGCGGAGGCTGACGACGCCGACGACGTTGTCGAGGCTCCCCTCGTAGACCGGGAGGAGTTCGTGTCCGGACTGCACGCAGGTCTCGATGGCCTCCTCGATCGTGGCGTCGGTCGAGACCGCGTCGACGTCGAGGCGCGGCGTCATCACCTCCTTCGCGATCGTGTTGTTGAACCGGAAGATGCGCTGGAGCATCTCGCGTTCGTCCTCCTCGATGACGCCCTCGCGCTCGCCCGTGCGGATCATCTCCTGAATCTCGTCGCGCGAGACGTAGGAGGACTCGATGGCCGCGCCACCACCCGTGAGGCGGTTCACGACGCGGGTGAGGTGATCGAAGAGGACGATCAGCGGAAAGAGGATGCGCTCCGTGATCTGGAGCGGGCGGGCGATGCGGAGCGACCACGACGCGGTGTTCTCGACGGCGTACGACTTCGGCGCGCTCTCGCCGAAGAGGAGCACGAGCGTGGTGATCCCGATGGTCGCGGCGACGACGGCCTGCCCCTGCGAGAGGTAGAGACCGAAGAGGGCGGTACCGATGGAGGACATCGCGATGTTCACGAGGTTGTTCCCGACGAGGATCGTGATGAGGAGGCGGTGGGGGTCGGCCTTCAGCTCCGCGACCGCCTCCGCGCCGGGGACGCCCTCGTCCGCGAGCGATTCGATGCGATGGCGGGCGAGCGAGAACAACGCGAGTTCCGAGGAGGAGAAGAACGCCGAAAGCCCCATCAGCACGACGAGCGCCACCACCCCGAGCGCCGTTATCGTCGGCCGATCGAGCCGCAGTGCTGCCGGCGCCGTCGCGAGCAGGAGGTCGGGTGCGCCCATTCTGGTACTGTGGGTTCCGGCCGGCGGGGATTAAGCGTTTCTGCACGCTCCCGCCGCGGGCGAAGCGTTTACCCCGTATTCGACCGATATGTCGAGTATGAGCGCGACGAGCGCCCCACCGAACCCGGAGAGTCAGGATGCGGCCATCACCCTGTACCGCTTGCAGGCGTGTCCCTACTGCGAGCGCGTCGTGCGCGTGCTGAACGACCTCGGTCTCGACTACCACTCCCGCTTCGTCGAGCCGATGCACTCGGAGCGCGACGTCGTCAAGCGCCTCGTCGGCGCGCGGACCGTCCCCGCGATCGTCGACGAGAACACCGGCGTCGCGATGGCCGAGTCCGCGAACGTCGTGCGCTACCTCGAAACGACGTACGGCGAGGGCGCGGAGGTGAGCGAGTGATGCCCGATTTCGATGTCTCACGGCTCCCCGAGGCCGACCACCCCGCGATCGGCGAGACGGCGCCCGACTTCACGCGCCCGCTCGTGAACGGCGAGTTCTGGGAGGACGCCGCGCTCTCCGATCTCTGCGCGGAGGGACCGGTTCTCCTCGTCTTCCACCCGATGGACGGCGCGTTCCCGACGACGTACGTGTGGCAGGAACTCGTCGAGCGCGACCTCGACGTGCAGGTCGTCGGCTGCTCGATCTCCACGCCGTACGAGCACGCGACGGCGATCGAGGAGCGCGGTCTCGACGAGGCCGGCTATCGCCTCTTCAGCGATCCGCAGAACGGTGTCGCCGAGGAGTACGGGATCAGCCACGATCTCGACGGGATGACCGGTGTCTCCGAACCCCGGCCCTCCGTCTTCCTGCTCGAATCCGACCGGACGGTCGCGTACGCGTGGACGGCACAGGAGTGGCCGGACTTCCCGGACTACGACGCGATCGAGGCGGCCGTCGCGGACCTGTGAACGTCGCAGATCCCCGACTGGACGCGGCGGCCGACGCGATCCGCGACGGCGACCTCGTCGTCTACCCGACGGAGACCGTCTACGGTCTCGGCGCGGACGCGCTCGACTCCGAGGCGATCGAACGCGCCTACGCCGCGAAGGGACGCGAGCGCTCGAAGCCGATGAGCCTCGGCGTCCCGGACGTCGAGACGGCGAGCGACTACGTCGTCGCCGGCGAGCGCGAGCGGGCGTTCATGCGCGCGTTCCTCCCCGGTCCCGTCACGGTCGTCTGCGAGAAGCGCGACGCCGTCCCGGACGCTCTCACGGGCGGGCGCGAGCGCGTCGGCGTCCGCGTTCCCGACCACGAGGTCGCGCTCGCTCTCTTGGAGCGCGTCGCGCCCGTCACCGCGACGTCGGCGAACGTGAGCGGCACGGGGAGCGTCCGTCGCGCCGCCGACCTCGACCCCGGCTTCCTCGATGACGTTGCGGTCGTCCTCGACGGCGGCGAGACCGGCGGCGTCGAGAGCACCGTCGTCGACGTCGCGAACGACGAGATCCTCCGCGAGGGCGCGAACGCCGCCGCCATCGCGGAGTGGCTGGACGAGCGCTGAGGCTGCCGTTCAGAGGAGCGAGGAGAGCGAGCGCGTGCGGACGCCGCACCGATCGCGGTAGTCGCACGCGCCGCACTTGGCCCCGTCGTTGAGACGCGACGGCGGGCCGTCCATTCCCCGCACCGTCCGCAGTACGCGCCGATACGTCGCCTTCGCGCGCGTCGTGATCGCCACCTCGCGGACGACGCCGTGGCGCGGGTACTCGACGTACGCGTACTCGACGGGGGCGCGCTCGCGCCACGCGAGCGCCTTCGCGGCCGCGACCGCCCGCACTTTTTGCGGCTCCCACACGCCCCGCTCCGGGGGGTCGCCCGGCGAGACGATCGTCGGCGCGAGCGGCGAGACGACCTTCGCCACCCGCCCCCGGCAGTCCTTCCCGGTGAGGAGGACGTCCGTCTCCTCGGGCGTCGCGAGACCCGGATAGCGCGTCAGGACGGCGCCGAGGCGGGCGCGATACGTCGCCGGTTCGACGGGCACGGTATTCTTGAGTGCGGCGTCGCTCGCCTCGACGAGCGTCGGATACCGATCCGCGAGTTCGCGGACGCGCGCGACGGACGCCGGGAGGTCGCGTGCGCCCTCCTTCCGCCGGTAGTAGAGCTGTCGCGGGCAGTACGCGGCCGACGCGAGGTCGGAGAAGGCGACGAGGTCGGACACGCACCACGGTGGCGCCGCGATGGGTCAAGAAGTCGCGGACGGTGGACGGGGCGGGAGCGGGAGTCGTATGGTGGCGGTGCGGTGATCGGTCGGTTGCGGGGGGATGTGGGACGGGATAGTTTGGTCGCGGTGCGGTCCCCTGACCGCACGATGCGTTCGTGCGCTCACGGAGCGCCCGAAAAGGGCTTGCTAGAGGTTGGTGTTCGTCTCCTGTCCTTCCGTCGCCTCGTCGAGACCGTCCTCGCGGGCGGCGGTGGTGAGGCGCTCAGCGAGCTCGCGGTCCTGAATGACGTTCTCGAACTCGGCGCGGTAGCGGTCGTTGACGCGCCGGATCTCCTCTTGGATCCGGGCGACGCGCCGGTATTCGCGGACCGTCGCGGGATCGCTTCCGAGTTCGTCTACGAGTTCCTCCTCGCTCGGGTCGCCGGTCTCGATGGCGCGCCGGAGGGCGTCGAGGTCGAGCGAGGGATCCTCGACGTCGGGCTGTACGAGGTGGAGGTCGCGGCGGGCCTCGGTCACGTCGCCCTCATCGACGCCGAGATCGGCGGCGAGCGCGGCGTCGTCGTCGCCGGCGTAGACCCCCCGGACGATCCGGGCGAGCGCCTCGTCGTCGAGGTCGGTGCGGAAGTCGAGGCGCTCGCGCATGGCCGCGACGGCATCGCGGAGCCGGTCGTCGATCTCGGTGTCGGTGGCGAGCGACCCGTGGCCTTCCTCCTGCGTCTCGGTCACGGTCTCCCCCTCGGTGACGTCGACGAAGATATCGCGGAGTTCGCGGGTCTTCTCGTCCATATCGACGGAGCTTCCCCCTAGACGGATATAGGCTTGTCGGGTACCGTGACACTGTCGTAAACCACTAGTCTTCATGGTGGTTGACGACTGTGGTGGGTACATGAGCACGGACACCGAGGGAGTCGCTCTCGTCGCCGACGAGGCGGTGGCGAACGTCGTCCGGGCGGCGCTGTTCGCGGCGCTGACGGGCGTGCTGTCGTACGTGAGCTTCCAGCTACCGGTCTCGCCGGTCCCCTACACCTTACAGGTGCTCGGCGTCTTCCTCGCCGGGGTCTTCCTCGGGCCGACGTGGGGATTCGCGTCGCTCGCGCTCTACGTCGTCGCGGGCGCGGTCGGCGCGCCGGTGTACGCGTACGGCGCGAGCGGCGTCGGCCAACTGTTCAGTCCGTGGGGGGGCTACCTCTGGTCGTATCCGTTCGCGGCGGGGTTGCTCGGGTACGTCGCGCACGGCCGCGACGGGCTGACGCCGACGGGCGAGATCCCGCTGTGGCGCCTCGCGGCGGGACTCGGGGGCGCGACCGTCGTGATCTACGCGTTCGGGACGGTCGGGTACGCCGTCTTCGCGGGCGTGGGACTCGGCGCCGCGGTGCTGGCCGCCGCCGTGCCGTTCGTCCCCGGCGAGATCCTGAAGGGCGTCGTCGCGGCGCTCGCCGCGCGTAGCGACCGACTGCGGGCGGCGTAGCGCGTGATCGAGACGGACGGCCTCGTCCACCGGTACGGCGAGGCGACGGCACTCGACGGCGTGTCTCTGACCATCGACGACGGCGAGTTCGTCGTCATCGCGGGCGCGAACGGATCGGGGAAGACGACGCTCGTGCGCCACTGGAACGGGCTGCTCGAACCCGACGCGGGCGCGGTGCGGGTGAACGGTACGCGGGTGGACGCGGACCTCGTCGCCGCGCGGACGGCGGTCGGGATGGTGTTTCAGGAACCCCGCGACGGGTTCGTCGCGCCGACGGTCGGCGAGGACGTCGCGTTCGGCCCGGAGAACCTCGGCCTGTCGCGCGAGGAGATCGAGGCGCGCGTGACGGATGCCCTCGCGGCGGTGAACCTCGACGGGCGGACGGCGGCGCGCATCGACGCGCTCTCCGGTGGGGAACGCGAGCGCGTCGCGATCGCGGCGGCGCTGGCGATGCGTCCCGACCACCTCGTGCTCGACGAGCCGTTCACGGGGCTGGACGCGCCCGCCCGCGAGAGCGTGCTGGACAGGCTTCGCGCGCTCGACGCGTCGGGGACGAGCGTCGTCGTCGTGACGCACGACCTCCGCGACGTGCTGGCGCCGGCGGATCGTCTGGTCGTGCTCGCCGACGGATCGATCGTCGTGGACGACACCCCCGCGAACGCTATCGAGCGACTGGACGGTCTCCCGGTTGAGCGGCCGTGTTGAGCCACGAGCCGGGGGATACCCTCGGCCACCGCCTCGATCCGCGAACGAAACTGGCGGTGCAGGCCGTCGTCGCGGCGGTCGCGCTCGCACACGCGACGCCCCGGTGGCTGCTCGCGCTCACCGTCGTCTGCCTGCTCGCGCTCCGCGGCTGCGGACTGTCGGTGCCGGCGGCGCTCGCGGAGTACCGCGGCGTTCTCCCCTTCCTCCTCGTCGCGCCGCTCCTCGGTGCGCTCCGACTCGGCCCGCCGTGGGTCGATCCCGCGGCGGCGATCGATCCCCTGCTCTCGGTCTATCGGACGCTCCTCCTCCTCGCGCTCGCGGCCGCGTACGTCCACACGACGCCGCCGCGGGACTCGCGGGCGGCGGTCGCGTGGCTCCTCCCCGGGACCGTCGGGCGCTACTGCGCGCTCGGCGTCTCGCTCGTCTTCCGGTTCCTCCCGCTCCTCCAGTCCGACCTGCGACGGCTCCGCGCGGCGTCGTGGGTCCGGTTGGGCGACGAGCGCCGCGTCGATCGGCGCGTGGCGCATCTCGCGATCGGGGCGCTCGCGCGGGCGTTTCGTCGCGCGGACGCGCTCGCGCTCGCGCTCCGGGCACGCTGCCTCTCGTGGAATCCGACCCCGCCCGCGCTCGCGTTCGAGTGGCGGGATTACGCCGTTCTCTGCGTCGCGGCCGGGATCGTCGCCGCGGCCGCGTTGTCGCTCACCACTCGGTGAGGGCGCCGCGTCCGTGGGCGCGCACGAGGACGAGGAGGAACGAGGTGACGCCGACGAGCGCGGCGAGTCCCCCGAGGTAGAACACCCAGTCCATTCCGACGGATCCCATGAGCCAGCCGCCGACGATGGGCGCGAGGAGACTGCCGGGACGCCAGACGAGGTCTCGGACGCCGAAGCTTGCGGCCACGCCGCTGGTCTCGTCGCTACTGCCCTCATCGGCGAACAGCGCCATGCTCGCGGGTTCGCGGAAGGCTTCGGTGACGCCGAGGAGGGCGTTGAGAGCGAGGAGCGGGAGGAAGGCGGCCGAGACGTAGCCGACGCCGGGGATGGTCTCGGGGAGGGAGAGTGCGGTGCCGATCGCGGGCGTGAACGGGATCGCGAGCGCGACGACGCCGTAGAAGCCTCCCCCGATGAAGACGAAGAGCGCGCGACCGTAGCGATCGGAGAGCGATCCGATGGCTGGCTGGAGGACGAGGTTCATGAGCTTCTCGGCGACGACGACGAGGCTGACGGCGAGCGTGACCATTCCGAGACCGCCGCGCGCGGCGACGACGCCCGCGAACAGCGGAACCCACGTGCGGACGAGGGTGACGGCGACGGCGTACTGGGCGCGGAAGACGCTGAGCGTGCGGATGCGTTCGTTGAACGCCAGCCCGGAGAACGGGAAGCCGCGAATCGTCGTGGTGTCGGACTGAAGGACGAAGACGACCGCGAGGAAGGTGACGGCGTAGAACGCGACGAGGATCCAGAAGATCGGCGCGAAGCCGACCACGGGATAGAGAAGCCCGACGGCGATGCTGCCGGCGATGGCGGCGGCGAAGCGCGCCGCGTTGGACTTGCCGATCTCGTTCGCGCGCGTCTCCGGCGTCGCGAGCTCGCCGACGAACGCGAGCGTGAGGAGGCTGACGGCGACGACGACGATCCCTTGGAGAGCGCGGATACCGACGAGCGCGGCGGGCGTCTCGACGAGCGTGAACAGCGCGTAGACGACCCCCCCGAAGCCGAGCGCTCCGAGGAGGACGAGACGTTTGTCGTAGCGGTCGCCGGCCCACGCGATCGGAACGACGGCGACGAGCTGCGCGGCGGTGAATCCCGTGTAGAAGAGACCGGTCGTCAAGCCCGATGCGTCGAGGCGGTTGACGTAGTAGGGGAGGAGGACGACGAGCGCCGAGAACCCGAAACGCCCCGCGAAACGAACGAGGTGGAGCGCGAGGAATTGCGTGCGCCGTCCGGTGTCGGTGGCGGTCACGACTACACGAACTGAGAGAAGGGAGAAACGCGTTACGTCTTCAGGGTGACGACGGGCGAGCGGCGCTTGGCACCGTCGGAGCGTTCATGGTCAGTCGCGAAGTTCCACGGCGAGGCCGTTCTCCGCGGCGAACTCGCAGACGGCGACCGGGCCCGTCTCGACGTCGAACGCTCGCTCGTCGGGGGCCGCGTCGCGGAGGTCGTCGACGAGGGCGGCGAGCGTGTCGCCGGAGACCGTTTCATCGTAGCCATCGAGGCACGCGCCGAGGTCGTCGGGGACGACGGCCTCGACGTAGGGGCGCTCGCCGAGGTACTCGAGCCCCAGCTGGAACCCGGGCGTCGCCTCGGGTTCGCTCCACTTCTCGTCCGGCCGGAGGCGGCGCTTCTTGCCCTGACGCGCCGCGTAGTACGCGTGGAGGAGTTCCTCACCCCAGTCGCCGGTCGCATCGAGTGCGATGGCCGTCATCGCGTCAGTGTGTGCGACTGTCACGGAAATAGTTGTCCGCCAGCCGAACCGACATAAATCCCATGTCGGGATATAGAACCCGCTGTGGTGGGGTGACCCCACCTGCGCTGTTCGAGGCCGGTTCTCGGGATGATCCAAGAGCCCGTTTTGATCGCAGAGGTTCACGCCGTCTGCGTTGCGCAGTGGTCTCTCTGCTACGCCGTGACGCCTCCGGGAACGATAAGCGGGCGGCGGCCCACGTACCCGTATGGACTTGACGCGACGCCCGCGACGGCTCCGCGGGGACGGTGTGCGCGGGCTGGTGAGTGAGACGAGTCTGGACGCGAGCGACCTCGTCGCGCCCATATTCGTGGACGCGACGACCGAGGAGCGCGTGCCCATCGAGTCGATGCCGGGACACGAGCGCGTGCCGATCTCGGAGGCGGTGGCGCGCGTCGAGGAGGTGCTGGCGACGGGCGTCGAGGCCGTTCTCGTCTTCGGGATCCCCGAGTCGAAGGACGAGCGCGGGTCGCGCGCGTGGGCACAGGACGGCGTCGTGCAGGAGGCGGTTCGGCGGATCAGCGCGGAGACGGACGCGTACGTGATCACCGACGTCTGTCTCTGTGAGTACACGGACCACGGCCACTGCGGGGTCCTCGCGAGCGAGGCGAGGGAGCGCTGGGAAGGGGGCGCCCACGATGGCGACGGCGACGGACTGACGGTGAAGAACGACGAGACGCTCGACCTGCTCGCGCGGACGGCGGTCTCGCACGTCGAGGCGGGCGCGGACATGGTCGCGCCGTCCGCGATGTCGGACGGGCAGGTGGGCGCGATTCGGGAGGCGCTCGACGACGCGGGCCACGAGAACGTGCCGGTGATGGCGTACGCGGTGAAGTACGCCTCGGCGTTCTACGGACCGTTCCGCGACGCGGCGGACGGCGCGCCGGCGTTCGGCGACCGGCGCCACTACCAGATGGACCCGGCCAACCGGCGCGAGGCGATGCGGATGGCCGCGCGCGACGCCGAGGAGGGCGCGGACGTGCTGATGGTGAAGCCGGCGCTCCCGTACCTCGACGTCGTGGCGGACGTCCGCCGGGAGTTCGACCACCCCGTGGCGGCGTACAACGTCTCGGGCGAGTACGCGATGCTGCAGGCGGCCGGCGAGATGGGGTGGTTGGACGTCACCGAGAGCGCGTACGAGTCGGTGCTCTCGATCAAGCGCGCGGGCGCCGATCTGATCATCACCTACTTCGCGGAGGACATCGCGGCGGCGCTGGAGTAGCCGGCGCGGGCCCGGGATTTCACGCCGAGAGCGGCGATACTGACAACTGAAACGCACTACGTGCGGACGGTTTTGAGCCGATATTTGACGAGGAATTGGATATAATACATCCTTATACAGTAGATACCCGAATAAATATCGGTCATACGCACAGTTGACTTCTCATTATTCCCCGTTCTTAAAGCAAAAGGTTATGTTTAGCCATTCCCTGCGGTTCTCTCGTAGATTAGCAAGATGATTTCACGCAACTCGCCGATTCAGGTCCACGGTCGTCTAATGCAGGGTCGCACCGACGGGGGAGAGGAATGGTAGACGTCGCCAGCATCGCCAGCGGCGTCAACACGGTGTGGGTGCTCATCGTCACCTTCCTCATCTTCTTCATGCAGCCGGGCTTCGCGCTGCTCGAAGCCGGGCAGGTGCGCGCGAAGAACGCGGGCAACGTCGTCATGAAGAACATGATGGACTGGGCGCTCGGCGTCCTCGTGTACTTCCTCGTCGGGGCGGGCATCGCGTCGGTCGCCGCGATGCTGACGAGCGGGCAGGCGCTCAGCTTCGCGAGCGCCTTCTCGTACATCAGCTCCTCGGGGAGTTGGGTCAGTTGGCTCTTCGGCGCGGTGTTCGCGATGACGGCCGCGACCATCGTCTCGGGCGCGGTCGCGGAGCGCATCAAGTTCTCCGCGTACGTGTTCATGGCCATCTGCCTCACGGCGATCATCTACCCCGTCATTCAGGGGTTCGCGTGGAGCGGCGGTCTGCTCGCCGGGAGCGGCTTCCTCGGCCAGATCATCGGCGCCGGCTACGAGGACTTCGCGGGTGCGACGGTCGTTCACATGCTCGGCGGCATCGCCGGCCTCGTCGCGGCCTACATGGTCGGGCCGCGCCGCGGGCGCTTCGACAGCGAGGGGAACCCGCGGCCGATTCCGGGCCACTCCGTCGTCTTCGCCGTCATCGGGACGTTGATCCTCGCGTTCGGCTGGTACGGCTTCAACGTCGGGACGCAGGCGAGCGTCCTGACCGCGAACGTCGACGCGGGGACTCTGACGTTCAACGGCGGCGCGCTCGGTCGCGTCGCGCTGAACACGACGCTCGCGATGGGTATCGGCGCGGTCGGATCGACCATCGTCACGACGATGCAGGAGGGCAAGCCCGACCCGCTCTTCGCGGCGAACGGCCTGCTCGCCGGTCTCGTCGCGATCACGGGCGCGTGCGCCCACGTCACGTGGTGGGGCGCGCTGATCATCGGCCTCGTCGGCGGCGTGCAGACGCCGATCGTCTACCGCTGGGTCGTCGAGAGCCTCAAGATCGACGACGTCTGCGGCGTCTTCGCGGTCCACGGGAGCGCGGGCGCCATCGGGACCATCCTGATCCCGGTGTTCGCCGCGAGCGGCTACGCGAACTTCGGCTCGCAGCTCGCGATGCAGATCGCGGGCGTCATCGTCATCGCGATCTGGACGATCGTCACGACGGCCATCGCGCTGAAGATCGCGGACGGCATCTGGGGTCTCCGCGTCGAGGAGCACGAGGAGGAGATCGGACTCGACCGCGGCGAGCACGGCATCGAAGCCTACCCCGAGTTCGTCGACGAGGGCGTCGTCACGGACGGCGGCGAGCGCAATCAGGCACGCACGGACGGCGGCGAGCACGAGGTTCGCACGGACGGCGGCGAAGTCATGGATACTACGGAAATCCGTACGGACGGTGGCAGAGACGTCGAGGAACAGGAGCGCGAACTCCGCACCGACGGCGGCGAGGACGACAGCGAGATCAAGCTGGTCATGGCGTACATCCGTCCGGACCGGCTCGGCGAAGTGAAGAAGTCGCTGGCGGAGGTCGGCGCGCCGTCGCTCACCGTGACGAACGTCTCGGGTCGGGGGAGCCAGCCCTCGACGACCGAGCAGTGGCGCGGCGAGGAGTACGTCGTCGACCTCCACCAGAAGGTGAAGATCGAGTGCGTCGTCGCCGACATCCCCGCGGCGGACGTCGCGGACGCCATTCGGGAGGGCGCGAAGACCGGCGAACCCGGCGACGGCAAGGTCTTCATCATCGACGTGGAGGAAGCCCTCCAGATTCGCACCGGTAAGACTGGTCCCGAGGCGGTCTGAGGGGGGATGACCCGATCCAGTGCGGCCTACGAACCCGGCGATATCCGCGAGAGCACGGCTCTCGCGTGGTCAGCTGGGAGCATCGCTTCCGGCGATATCCGCGAGAGCACGGCCCTCGCGTGGTCAGCTGGGAGCATCGCTCCCAGCGATATCCGCGAGACGACCGCCGTCTCGCGGGCCAGTCGGGCCGCGAAGCGGTCCGCCGCTGGCAAGGGCTTCATCATCGACGTGGAGGAGGCCCTCCAGATTCGCACCGGTAAGCCCGCTCCCGAGGCGATCTGAGCGTGACCCCCGGCGTCGACGCGGCGACGTGGATCGCCCCGGGGACGGGCCCCGCTCGCCCCGGCGTCGGGAGAGGTCGCGGTCGGTCGCGTGCCGCGCGGCCGCCAGACTCGGGGGTGATCGTCGCACCCTGAGTCGCGTATCCGTGGCTTTGGTCGACGGCCACGCTCGTCGTACTCAGTCACTTCGTCGACTCGGCGGCGCCGTCGCGCGCCGCCACGTAGGTTCGCTGTTCGGGCCGCCGGTGGGGTGGACGCACGTCCACTGTTCCGGCGATTTCCGCCCGTCGACTCGGCCGTTGGTCTCCTTATACACATTATACTTCTTCAACAATTGGACGTATGGCTACCTGAATCGGATATAGGGCGGTTATTTTAAGCGAGGGCTTTTATCGGTTGACACCCTGCGCTCCCCCGTGACTGAGCACGATACGAGTACGGGTAGCGATGCGGGGGGCGCGCCGTGAACCCCGTCGCGCCGGCGAACGGACGGACGGACGGCCGAATCCGAGGTGAGACGGCGTGAGCGACCTCTCGACCGTCATGACGGGCGTCAACCTCGTCTGGCTGCTCCTCGCCACGTTCCTCATCTTCTTCATGAAGGCGGGGTTCGCGATGCTGGAGGCCGGGCAGGTGCGCGCGAAGAACGTCGCCAATCAGCTCACTCAGACGATCATCACGCTGGTCGTCGGCCTCATCGTCTACTTCGCGGTCGGCGCGGCGATCGCCGCGATCGTCGGCGAGGTGACGGGTGGCGGCGCTCTCGACGTCGCCGGCGCGTTCGGCGGCGTCTACGCGCCGGCGAACGAGACGGGCGCGTGGACGCACTGGCTCTTCGGCGGCGTCTTCGCCATCGCCGCGGCGAACGTCGTCTCCGGCGCGGTCGCGGGCCGTACCCGGCCGCGGATGTACGTCGTCTACACGGCGGTCATCGCGGGCGTCGTCTATCCGATCGCGGACGGGCTCGTCTGGTCGGGCGGGTGGCTCGCGCAGCTCGGCTTCCACGACTTCGCTGGCGGCGCGATCGTCCACGGCCTCGGTGGCGTGAGCGCGCTCGTCGGCGCGTACCTCATCGGGCCGCGAAGCGGGCGCTACGACGCCGACGGCACGCCGAACGTGATGCCCGGTCACTCCATCACGCTCGCCGTCCTCGGCACGCTCATCCTCTGTTTCGGGTGGTACGGATTCAACGTCGGCACCGCCGCCTCCGTCTTCGCGATGAACGGCGGCCACATCGTCCTCGACAACTTCACCTACGTCGGTCGGGTCGCCCTCGACACGACGCTCGGGATGGCCTTCGGCGGCGTCGGCGCGGGTGCTCTCGCGTGGTATCGCACCCGGAAGCTCGACACGCTCTACCTCGCCAACGGTCTCCTCGCGGGTCTCGTTTGCGTCACGCCGGTCGCGGACGTCGCGTCGTGGCCGGGCGCGATCGTCCTCGGTCTGATCGCGGGCGCACAGCTCCCCATCGTCTTCGACGTCGTCGAGCACCGCCTGCACGTCGACGACGTCTGCGCGGTCTTCCCCGTCCACGGGACGGCGGGCATCATCGGGACGCTCGCGTTCCCCTTCGTCGCCGCCTCGATCGATGGCTCGCGGTTCGCCGCGTTCGGCGTGCAGGTGCTCGGCGTCGCCGTCGTCTGCGCGCTGAGCGCGGGCGTCACCGCCGTCCTGTTCACGATCGCGCGCGGCGTGAACTGGGCACGCGTCGACTCCGAATCCGAGTACGAGGGACTCGACGTCACGATGCACGGCGTCGAGACCTATCCCGAGTTCGGCGAGCACGACACAGTCAGCATCCCGGACGGCGGCACCGTCGCGGACGGGGGTCGCCCGGCGAGCGACATCGAACTCGTCATGGCGTACATCCGGCCGGACAAGCTCGGTGACGTGAAGGCCGAACTCGCCGAGGTCGGCGCGCCGTCGCTCACCGTCACCGACGTCTCGGGTCGGGGGAGCCAGCCCGCGTCGACCGGACAGTGGCGCGGCGAGGAGTACGTCGTCGATCTCCACCAGAAGGTGAAGGTCGAGTGCGTCGTCGCGGACACCCCCACCGACGACGTCGTCGACGCCATCTGCGAGGGCGCGAAGACGGGTAACAAGGGCGATGGGAAGGTGTTCGTCCTCCCGGTGAGCGCGGCGACGCAGATCCGGACCGGGAAGACCGGCCTTGAGGCGGTGTAGCGCGACCGCTCAGCAAGGTCTTTCCCGCTGGCAGTACTCGTTTCGCGCATGAACCGCGACACTTCGCGCGATCTCTACGACCGGGCGCTCGGCGTGCTGCCGGGCGGCGTGAACTCCTCGGTGCGCGCGGCGCCGCAGCCGTATCCGACGTTCGTGCGGAAGGGCGATGCCGGCCGCGTCGTCGACGCGGACGGGAACAAGTACGTCGACTGGGTGATGGGTCTCGGGCCGCTCCTCCTCGGCCACGACGTCCCGGAGTCCGTCCAGTCGGCGATCCAGCGCCGGGCGAGCGAGGGTCCCATGTACGGGATGCCGACGGAGGTCGAGGTCGAGCACGCGGAGTTCATCGCGCGCCACGTCCCGAGCGTCGAGATGGTGCGCTTCGTCAACTCCGGGACGGAGGCCACCGTCTCCGCCGTGCGCCTCGCGCGCGGCTACACGGGCCGTGACAAGATCGTCGTGATGGAGAGCGGCTATCACGGCGCGCAGGAGTCGACGCTCGTCGAGGGCGGCGGCGAGGGCGCGACGCCGTCCTCGCCCGGCATCCCCGAGTCCTTCGCCGAGCACACCCTGACGGTTCCGTTCAACGACGAGGAGGCTGCGTCCGAGGTCTTCGCGGAGCACGGCGACGACATCGCGGCCGTCCTCGTCGAGCCGATCCTCGCGAACAAGGGCATCGTCGAGCCGGAGGCGGGCTACCACGAGACGCTGCGCGACCTCACCGAGGACCACGGCGCGCTGCTCGTCTTCGACGAGGTCATCACGGGCTTCCGCGTCGGCGGTCTCTCCTGCGCGCAGGGGGAGTACGGGATCACGCCCGACCTCACGACGTTCGGGAAGGTCATCGGCGGCGGGTTCCCGATCGGCGCCATCGGCGGTCGGACGGAGATCATGGAGGAGTTCACGCCGTCGGGCGACGTCTTTCAGGCGGGGACGTTCTCCGGGCACCCGGTGACGATGGCCGCGGGACTGGAGACGCTCACCTACGCCGCGGAGAACGACGTCTACGAGCACGTGAACTCGCTCGGCGAGCGTCTGCGCGACGGTCTCCGAGACGTCGTCGCGGAGCGCGCGCCGGCGTACAGCGTCGTCGGGACGGACTCGCTGTTCAAGGTCGTCTTCACGCGCGACGGGGAGGCCCCGCGGAACGGCGCGGACGTCGGGCGCGCGAACGTCCAGCGGTGGAACCGCGTCTTCCGCCCGGAGATGCGTGAGGCGGGAATCATGCTCTCGCAGAACCAGTTCGAATCGCAGTTCGTCTCCGCGAGCCACACCGAGACCGACGTCGAGGAGACGATCGAGGCCTACCGAGACGCGCTCTGATCGGCGGTCCGAAGGGGGTTTCAAGACGCGAGTCGGAGGACACGGTATGCGAGAGTCCATTCAGCTGGCGACGCGGGGGTCGTCGCTGGCGCTGCGGCAGGCGGGCGAGATCGAGGCCGCATTGGAGGAGCGACGCCACGACGTCGAGCTCGTGGAGGTCGAGACCGAGGGCGATCGAATCACCGACGAGCGCATCGCGGACCTCGGACGGACGGGCGCGTTCGTCCGCGCGCTCGACGAACGCGTGCTGGACGGTGACGTGGACGCCGCGGTCCACTCGATGAAGGACGTCCCGACGGAGATGCCGGACGACCTCGTGGTCGCGGCGGTCCCGCGGCGCGCGAGCGCCGGCGACGCTCTCGTGACCCCCGGCGGGATCGAGTTCGACGAGCTCCCCGAGGGGGGCGTCGTCGGTACGTCGAGCATGCGCCGGGGCGCACAAGTACGCGCGCACCGCCCCGACCTGACCGTCACTGATCTCCGCGGCAACGTCGACACGCGCGTCGAGAAGCTGTTGGCGTCGCACTTGCAGGCCGAACACGAAGCACGTCAGGAGGCCGAGGAGGCGTATCAGGAGGCGCGCGAGCGCGCCGAGACGGGCGACGATGGGGAGCCGAACGCGGTCGAGCGCGAATACGGCGAGACGGTCGAGGCGTGGTTCGAATCGCTCTCCGAGTTGGAGAAGCAGGCGTTGGGCCGCGAGGTTGAGATCGAATACGACGCGATCGTCCTCGCGCGGGCGGGTCTCGAACGCTCCGGACTCGCGCACGGCGTCGACCTCGTCGATCTGCCGACGGGCGAGTTCGTCCCCGCACCGGGGCAGGGCGCGCTCGCGGTGACGGCGCGCGAGGGGAGCGAGGTCGCGGAGCGGATCCAGCAGGCGCTCGATCACCCGCGTTCGCGCGTCGAGACGACCGTCGAGCGCGTCGTCCTCGAAGAACTCGGCGGCGGCTGCATCGCGCCGATCGGCGTCCACGCCTTCCTGCGGGGCGAGGTCGTCCGGACGGACGTGCAGGTCTACTCGGCGGACGGCGCGAGCGCGGTGTCGGAGACGCGCGAACTCGACCTCGACGACTACGCGCGCGAAGCGCGCGAACTCGCCGCGGACCTCGCGGACGCGGGCGCCGCGGACCTCATCGCGGAGGCGACGGAGGGATGACGACCGCCGAGGCCGGTACCGTCTACCTCGTCGGCAGCGGACCGGGCGATCCCGACCTGCTGACGGTGAAGGCCCGCGACCTCCTCGAGAGCGCGGACGTCGTCCTCCACGACAGGCTTCCCGGCCCGGAGATCCTCGATCGCATCCCCGAGGGGAACGCGGAGGACGTCGGCAAGCGCGCGCACAGTGATAAACGGACGTCGCAGGCGGAGATCAACGAGCGCCTCGTCGAGTACGCGCGCGAGGGGAAGAGCGTGGTGCGCCTGAAGGGGGGCGATCCGTTCGTCTTCGGGCGCGGCGGCGAGGAGGCCGAATACCTCGCCGCACACGAGATCGCCTTCGAGGTCGTGCCGGGCGTCACCTCGCCGGTGGCCGCGCCCGGCGTCGCGGGCATCCCGGTGACGCACCGCGATCACGCCTCGTCGGTGACGTTCGTCACCGGCCACGAGGACCCGACGAAACCGGAGTCGAGCGTGGACTGGGCGGCGCTCGCGGACGCCGGTGGTACCATCGTCGTCCTGATGGGCGTCACGCGGCTCCCCGAGTACACGGCGGCGCTCGTCGAGGCGGGCATGGATCCCGAGACGCCCGTCGCGCTCGTCTCGCGCGGGACGCGTCCGAATCAGGCGGTCGCGACGGGCACGCTCGACACCATCGTCGACGCGCGCGACGAGGCCGGCATCGAACCGCCCGCCGTGACCGTGATCGGCGGCGTCGCCGGCGTCCGCGACGAACTGGAGGCGTTCCTCCGATGACGCAGCGGGTGCGCGCGGCGGTCTTCCGTCCGGACGACGGCCGCCTCGACGACGCGGTCGAGCTGCTGGAATCGCTCGGTGCGACGCCGGTGCGGGACGCGATGCTCGCCGTCGAACCCACGGGGAACGCGGCGCGCGAGGACGCCGACTACGCGATCCTGACGAGCAAGACCGGCGTCGAACTCGTCGCGGAGACCGGGTGGGATAGGACAGGGGTGTCCGTCTGCGCGATCGGCGAGAGCACGGCGGACGCGCTCCGCGAACACGGATACGAGGTCGATCTCGTTCCCGCGGAGTTCTCCAGTAAGGGCCTCGTTGGGGCGCTCACGGACGCGGTGGACGGCGCGCGCGTCGAGGTGGCGCGCTCGGATCACGGTTCGGCGGTGCTGACGGACGGTCTCGAAGACGCGGGCGCGTACGTCCACGAGACGGTGCTCTACCGGCTCGTCCGGCCGCCCGAAGCCGGCGTCTCGGCGGAGCGCGCGGCCGATGGCGAACTGGAGGCCGCGCTGTTCACCTCCTCGCTCACCGTCGAGCACTTCCTCGAGGCCGCGACGGCGCGCGGCGTCCGCGAGGACGCGATCGCGGGCCTGAACGACGCCGTCGTCGGCTGTATCGGCGAGCCGACGGCGCGGACGGCGGAGCGCCACGGCGTCGACGTGGACGTCGTCCCGGACGAGGCGTCGTTCGACGCGCTCGCGGCCGCGGTCGTCGAGGAAGCGGCGCCGAGTCGTCACGACTAGTCGAAGACGGGACGAAGACGGGAGTTTATCGGCGGGCGCGCGCGTAGGGAGAGGCGATGGACGCCCCCGTCCCCGAACTCGCTCGACGGGCCGCGCGGTGCGCTGATCGGCTCCGCGAGGCCGACGACCTCCTGCTCGCGTCGCACATCGACGCCGACGGCTTGACGAGCGCCGGGATCGCCAGTACGGCGCTCGAACGCGCCGGCATCGCGCACGACGTCGTCTTCGAGAAGCAACTCGATCGCGCGGCGATCGAACGCTACGCCGACGCGAGCTACGACACCGCGTTCTTCACTGACTTCGGGAGCGGTCAGCTCGACGTCATCACCGAGTACGACGCGTTCACGCCGGTGGTCGCCGACCACCACCAGCCGGCGGACGCGGACGTCGAGTCCCACCTCAATCCCCTCCTCGAAGGGATCGATGGGGGGAGCGAGCTTTCGGGCGCGGGCGCGAGCTACTGCGTGGCGCGGGCGCTGGAAGGCGAGCGAGGCGACAATCGCGATCTGGCGGCGCTCGCGGTCGTTGGTGCGGTCGGCGACATGCAGGTCGTGGATGGCGAACTCGTCGGCGCGAACACCGGCATCGTCGCGGAGGGCGTGGACGCGGGCGTGCTCGACGCGACGAGGGATCTCGCGGTGTTCGGGACGCAGACGCGCCCGCTCCCGAAGCTCCTCGCGTACGCGAGCGACGTGCCGATTCCGGGAATCACGGGCGATCGGAACGGGGCGCTGCGGTTCCTCGACGCGCTGGACGCCGAGTTGCGCGCGGACGGCGAGTGGAAGACGTGGGCCGACCTCGACGTCGCGGAGCGCCGGACGGTCGTGAGCGCGCTCGTCCAGCGCGCGGTTCGTACGGGCGTCGACGTCGAGGAGGTGGAGGCGCTCGTGGGGACGACGTACACGCTGCTCGAGGAGGAACCCGGTACGGAGCTTCGGGACGCGAGCGAGTTCTCCACCCTCCTGAACGCGACGGCGCGCTACGATCGGGCGGCGGTCGGACTCGCGGTCTGTCGCGGCGAGCGCGGCGCGCCCCTCGACGCGGCGCGTGAACTGCTGCGCGAACACCGCCGGACGCTGGCGACGGGCGTGAACGTGGTGCGAGAGGTCGGCGTCGAGCGCGAGGACAACGTCCAGTGGTTCCACGTCGGCGATCGACTCCCCGAGACCGTCGTCGGGATCGTCGCCGGGATGGCGATGGGTGAGGACGGCGTGGACGCGGGCGTCCCGATCGTGGCGTTCGCGGCGAAGGGAGACGCCGGTGAGTCCGATGGCGAACCGTCCGTGAAGGTGTCGATGCGCGGGACGCCGCGGCTCGTCGAGCGGGGACTCGATCTCTCCGCGGTGGCGTCGGAGGCCGCGAGCGCGGTCGGCGGGGACGGCGGCGGCCACGAGGTCGCGGCGGGCGCGACGGTGCCGGCGGGCCGCGAGGAGGCCTTCGTCGCGGCCGCCGACGCGGCCGTTGGCGACCAACTGGATATATCATAAACGACCGTTATGTTTTTGTGGCCGGGGATCCCGAATCCCGATATGGCCGCAGCAGTACCCCACGCGAGCACGACCCGCGACGCGACTCGTACTCCCACCGACCCGATCGAGCGACCGCCACAGCGCACGCCCCCGATATGACCGAGGACGCGACCCGAGCGATGGACGACCCGCTTCGCGACACACCCTTCTGCCGCACCGCCGCCGACGGCGGCCGAGTGCGTATCGACACCGCCGACGACGGCGACGCGGCGGCGCTGGCCGCGATGTACGACGCGTTCCCGCCGGCCGATCGCACGCAAGGTCTCCCGCCGGCACGCCCCGAGGATCGGCGGGAGTGGATCGAGACGCTGCTCGACGCGCGGAACGCCGTCGCGCGGCGAGACGGCCGTATCGTCGGTCACGCCGCACTCCTCGGTGCCGGCGACGCCCACGAACTCGCCGTCTTCGTCGCCCCGGACGCGCGCGGTGTCGGCGTCGGCACTGCCCTCCTCTGTGGGCTTCTCGGTGCGCACCGGGACCGCGGCGGCGGTCGCGTTTGGCTCGCCGTCGAGTCGTCGAACCGCCGCGCTCGCGCGCTCTATCGGCGTTTCGACTTCGCGATCGTCCGGCGGGGCGGCGTCGAGCTGACGATGGCGCGCGACATTTGATATCGCGACATGCGATGTATCGAGTCGGACCGTCCGGCTTTTAGCGCCTCGGCATCGAAATCCGGGCATGGCCGACTTCACGCCGGAGGAGTTCGAGGAGGGCAAGTACACGGATTACTTCCCGCAGCTCCAGACCGCGTACAAGCGCGCGTTCAACGAACTCAACGCGGAGTACGACAGCTCGCTCGTCCACTCGCTCGACCAGCAGGTGCTCAACGAGAGCGAACCCCACTACGAGGGCGACGGCGAGTTCAGCGTCGAACTCCCGGACGACCCGATGGACCGACTGGAGGGCGTCGTCGAGACGGAGAAGGCTCGCGAACTCCTCGATCTGTACGTCGCGGGGATCGAACACCAACTGCGCGTCGTCTTCGATTTCGCGGACGAGGACGACGGGCAACCAAAAGCCTAAGGCCGCGAATCACCTACTAGTCGATATGAGCACCGAGAGCCAGTCCGGGGACGACCTCGAGGACCGCGTCGCGAGCTTCCTCCGTCGGAACTTCCCGCAGATCCAGATGCACGGCGGGAGCGCTTCGATCACGAACATCGATCGAGAGACCGGCGAGGTCGACATTCAGCTGAGCGGTGCCTGCTCGGGGTGTGGCATCTCTCCGATGACGATTCAGGCCATCAAGGCCCGCATGACGCAGGAGATCCCGGAGATCGAGACGGTCAACGCCGACACCGGGATGGACGGTGGCCACTCCGGTGGCATGAGTCCCTCCTTCCCCGGCGAGACGTCCGACGACGGCGCCGAGGACGACGAAGGCCCGCAGGCCCCGTTCTGAGAACCGACTTCTCCCCGTTTTTGCACGTCGCGTAGCGACGGCGCCGGCCGTGAGCGGTGTCGCTCAGTCCTCCGTCCAGTAGTAGAGGTGTTCGCGCGGCGCGCCACACTCCGGACAGCTGTCCGGGATGTCCGCGATGTCGCCGAGTTCGCCGCAGTCGGAGCAGCGCCAGAGGAGTTCGGCCTCGCCGAGATCGTGGGGCGTGTGCTCGTGCTCCACGGAGAGGGAGGCGACGCCCGTCCGAGTCGTGACGAAGAACCCGTCCGAATTGAAGCCGCGGACGGTACCGATCTCGTTTCCGTCCTCGTCGTACACCGCGGTTCCGATCTTCACCGCTGAGTCGTCACTCATGCAGGGGACGTTCGCCGGGTCGTCCCTTAAAGCCAACCGCCGAAAGAATGTGGGACGGACCCACACCACAGTAGGCAACGAGTTCGACATCCGACACCGTACTACCGCCGTATCCGATAGATGGTGGCGTGATTGAGACGGTGCGATCGACGGAACGACGGACGCGGGGGGTCGGGCGGTGACGGACGAGGACATCGGGAACGCGGACCTATTGGAGCAGCAGGCGTCGCGCGAGTCGAGCGCCCGCACCTATCCGCGCCACCTCCCGTTCGCCATCCGCGAAGCGAAAGGCGTCGAGTTGACCGACATGGACGGGAACACGTACTACGACTGCCTCGCGGGCGCGGGCACGCTCGCGCTCGGGCACAACCACCCCGTCGTGAACGAGGCGATGGAGACGGCGCTCGAAAACGACCGGCCGATCCACACGCTCGACATCACGACGCCGGCGAAGGAGCGCTTCGTCGACTCGCTCATGGCGAGCCTCCCGGACGACTTCTCCGAGACCGCGAAGGTGCAGTTCTGTAGCCCTGCCGGCACGGACGCCGTCGAGGCCGCGCTGAAGCTCGTGAAGACCGCGACCGGGAACGACGACGTCCTCGCGTTCCGCGGCGCGTACCACGGGATGACGAACGGCGCGCTGTCGATGATGGGCGACACGCACGCCAAGGACGAGCTGTCGACCCTCATGCCCGGCGTGCACCACCTCCCCTATCCCTACCGATACCGGAGCCCGTTCGGCGACGCGGGCGACGACGACGGGGCGCGGGCCGCGCGCTACGTCGAGCGCTTCCTCGACGATCCCGGCCGCGGCTTCAGCGACCCCGCGGGCCTCTTCGTCGAACTCGTGCAGGGCGAGGGCGGTGCGGTGCCCGCCCCGGACGAGTGGACGCGCGAGATCCGTCGCATCACCCGCGAGCGCGACATTCCGATGGTCGTCGACGAGATCCAGTCCGGCCTCGGGCGCACCGGCGAGACGTACGCGTTCGAGCACGCGGACATCACGCCGGACGCCGTCACGCTCTCGAAGGCCGTCGGCGGCGGTCTCCCGCTCGCAGTCGTCGTCTACGACGAGTCCCTCGACGTCTGGGAGCCGGGCGCGCACGCCGGCACGTTCAGAGGGAACCAGCTCGCGATGGCGGCCGGCGAGGCCACCATCGACTACGTGCTCGAACACGACCTCGACGACCACGCCGAGCGGATGGGCGCGCGCCTCCGGGATTCCCTCGACGACCTCGCCGCGCGCTACGACGCCGTCGGCGACGTCCGCGGCCGCGGACTCATGCTCGGCGTGGAGTTCGTCGACGGCGACGCCGAACCCGACGACGCGGGCGCGCGCCCGGCGGACGAGGACCTCGCCGACCGCGTGCGCACCGAGTGCTTCGAGCGCGGCCTCGTCATCGAACTCGGCGGGCGCGGCGGCTCGACCGCGCGCTTCCTCCCGCCGCTCGTCGTCGACGAGTCCGAGGTCGACGAGATCGCGAGCATCTTCGCGGAGGCCGTCGCGGCCGCCGTGAACGCGGAGGGCGACGAATGAGCGACGACGGCGACGTCGACTCGCACTTCCTCGGCACCGAGCGCGGCGCCGAGGCGTACCGCGACGCGCTCGGGCGCGCGACCGAGGCCGCGATCGACGCGACCGACACCGACGACCCGTTCTCCGGGATCAAGCCCGAGGCGATCCGCGAGGCGCTGCCCGACGACGTCCTCCCCGAGTCGGGGATCGGTCTCGACGCCGCCATCGACGAGGTCGCCGAGGACGTCCTCGCGGACAGCGTCAACGTCTCGCACCCGCGGACGGCCGCGCACCTCCACTGCCCGCCGATGGTGCCCGGCCTCGCCGCGGAGGCGCTGGTGTCCGCGACGAACCAGTCGCTCGACTCCTACGACCAGAGCGGCGCCGCGACGGTCGTCGAGGAACGCCTCGTCGAGACGCTCGGCGGCCTCTTCGACCTCGGCGACGAGACCGACGGCGTCGTCACCAGCGGCGGCACGCAGTCGAACTTCCAAGCGCTCCTGCTCGCGCGCGATCGCTACTGTCTGGAACACTTCGACCACGACGTCCAGCGCGATGGGCTGCCGCCCGAGGCCGGCGACCTCCGGGTCGTCTGCTCCGCGGACGCGCACTTCACGGCCGAGCAGTCCGCCCACCATCTCGGTCTCGGTCACGACGCCGTCGTCACCGTCGAGACGGACGACGAGCATCGGATGGACGCGGAGAAGCTCGACGCGACGCTCGAACGTCTCGAGGAGGCGGGCGAGCACGTCTTCGCCGTCGTCGGCACCGCCGGGACGACGGACTTCGGGGCGATCGACCCGCTCGACGCGCTCGCCGACCGCGCGGCCGCGCACGACGCGTGGTTCCACGTGGACGCCGCCTTCGGCGGGGCGCTCGCGCTCACCGACGACGCCGATCGACTCGCGGGCGTCGAGCGCGCTGACTCCGTCTCCGTGGACTTCCACAAGCTGTTCTTCCAGCCGATCAGCTGCGGCGCGCTCCTCGTCGCCGACCGCGCGGACTTCGGCTACGCCGCGCGCAACGACGACTACCTCAACCCCGCGGACTCCGCGCTCCCGAACCTCGTCTGGAAGTCGACGCAGACGACGCGGCGCTTCGACGCGCTCAAACCCTATCTGACGTTCCGCGCGCTCGGCCGCGAGGGCGTCGCCGACGTCGTCGAGACGGTGCTCACGACCGCGAACCGCGTCGCGACGCTGCTCGACTCCGCCCCGGACTTCGCGCTCCTCGCCGAGCCGTCGCTCAACACCGTCGTCTTCCGCTACGAACCCGCGGAGCTGGACGACGCCGAACTCGACGCGCTGAACACGGCCGCTCGCGAAGCCCTCGTCCGCGACGGGCGCGCCGTCATCGCCCGCACCGAAGTCGACGGCGTCGAAGCGCTGAAGCTGACGCTGATGAACCCGCTGACGACGCTGGACGACGTCGCCGAGACGCTCGACGCGCTCCGCGACGTGGCCGAGGACGTGGATGTCGGGACGCTAACGGCCTGAGAAGGAAGTGCGAGTGCGTGCAGCGGCGCACGCGGACCCGTACCCACCGCGCGGCGTCGCCGCGCGGGACTTTCTAGTGGAGGTTTTGCCGTTCGGGTGCGCGGAGCGCACCCGAACGGCAAAAAAGTCCTACATGAAGTCGGCAATACCGCTCTGCTTGTTGTGGTCGTCCTCGAAGACGGATTCGAGGGAGGCTCCAAGACTTCGAGGCGCTGTTTCGTGTACTCGCGGCAGTCGTACTCCTCCGCGACCTGAATCGCGGTGTCCATGTACTTGTTCACGGACCCCTCGTGGACGGTGAGGTTGACGCGCCCGCCGCACTCGCGACACTCCCCGCTGAGTGGCATTCGGCGGTATTTCTCCCCGCAGTCGAGACAGCGCGTCTCCTGACGCGAGAAGGCGCGGAGGTTGCCGATGAGGTCGGGGAGGAAGTGGCCCTCGATGACGCGTTCCGCGACGTCGGTCTCGTCGACGGCGCGGAGCTTTCGCGCGAGTTCGAGCTGCGCGTCCATCTTCTCCATCATCGAACCGAGCGTCTTGTACGCCGACAGGTCTGGCCCGAGCGCGATGTCGCTCGTGTCGTGCGTGTGCGAGAAGCCCGTGTACTCCGAATCGGTGCCGAGGGAGTCCTCCGCGATCGCGATGTCGACGTCCTCCGGGTCCGCCATCTCGCGCGTCGCCTCGTAGAACTCCACGGGGTACTGCTCCACGACGTCCATGTTGTGGGCCTCGTCGTCGATCTCCGTGGGGTCGATGCGCGAGGACATCACCAAGGGCGCGTCCATACGACCACCACGTTTGTCGGGTAAATATGACTTCGAGAAGTTCAGCAGGCCGTCCAGCAGGAGCATGACGCAGTCTTCGTCGCCGTCACACTGGGCGACGGCCATGTTTTCGGCGAATAGCGAGTGAGTGTCTTCAACGGTCAGACAGTACGTGTATTCCCCGTCAGATTCCGTATACGTTACGGTCTCGATGGTGTCGCGTTCGAGCGCGCCACCGTCCGCGACCGCTGCCGCGGGAGTCCTCTCGGGCGCGTCGGGTTTCGCGGGGACGCGCTCGCCACCGTCGAGATCGCGGGCCGCGACGCGCTCGATTTCTCCGCCACGCCAGCAGAGCAATTCGTGGTCGGGCGTGACCGTGATCTCCCGCCCGCTCCGCGTCCCGACGTGCACCATGTGGTCGGGCGCGCGGTGCTTCGACACCGCGCTGACGGGCTTGCGGACGACGTTTCCGTCGCGATCGACCGACGGGACGTGGACGTCGCCGTCGAGGTCCTGCACGAGCGTCCCGAAATCGTCTGTGTCGGCGCTCTCGGGGTCGAGTCGGTCCTCGACGAGCGTCTCGATTTCCTCGTAGCGCGTCTCACCCGACTCGTCCTCGAACCAGACCTTCGTCTCGGGGTGGAAGCAGTTCCGCCGCTTCGCGGCGTGGAAGTACGGATGCGCGTAGCCGACCGCCGCCGACGTGAAGCCGACGACGCGCCCGACGACCGCGGCGGAGGTGTGTGGCGCCATCCCGAAGACGAGTTCGCCGACCAGATCGTCGCGCTCCTCGACCTCGTAGAAGGGCTCTAAGCCGTAGTAGTCGCTGAGGAGGTCGTCGACGAAATCCGCGGTCTTGAGCATGTGCTCGGCGGCCCCATCGGGGAGGACGATATCCTGTACGCGCAGTTCGACGAGCTGGTCGTCGTGTTCGAGCGGGCGCCCCTCGATGTCCTCGTCGTAGCCGAGTTCGCGGAACTGTTCGACCGTGACGTCGAGTTCGGCGGGGCGGACGGACGTGACTGGGAGGTCCGTCATGTCGTAGCGGACGGTACCGTCCTTGAACGTCGTGACGCCGTGTTTCGCCCGGAGGACGCCCTTCTCGATGGGTTCGGGGATCTTCTCGGTGGAGGTGAGCCCCTTGACGCCTTTGAGGATGTCGTAGGCGTTCTCGCGCTCGCCGACGGCTTGGAGAGCGTCACGGTAGGCTGAGCGAATGTCTACCGTCTGTCGCTCGACGTTGTCGAGTTCGCGCTCGCAGCGCGGGCACTCCACGCGTCCGGACTCGTCGGGGTGGGCGACGACGCCACAGTCGTCACACTCGTAGTACGGGTCCGTCCACCCGCCACAAGCCTCACAGCGGGGCTTGTAGGTGTGTTCGCCGCAGTCCGGGCAGACGCGCTCGCCGATCTGGACGTCAACGAGACCCTGTTCGGCGCGCATGTCGGGCGCGTAGTCGGCGGCGTCGCGGAAGGAACGCTGTGGGCCGCCGGCGTCGCCGATCGGGAAGAGCGTGTGAACGGCGGGCGAGAGGTCGCGTGATTCGGACTTCTCGGGACGACCCATCCGGTTGCCGATGCGCGTCGGGGCGCGCTCGCGCACGGCGAACGGCGCGAGCGCCTCGACGGCCCGCATCGCGTTCGGCCACTCGCGGGCGTCGTCGCTCAGGTCGTCGGCCGACCAGTCACGCTCGAGATCGTCGTCGAACCCGAGCGTGCGAACGAGCGGGCGCCAATCGGGCACGGTGAGCGTCGCGTCGCCCTGCATGTGCTCGACGAGGAGGCGTTCGAGGGCGTCGCGAGCGCCGTCGGTGTTCGGGATCCGGAGCGCGCCGTCCTGAACGGCCGCGCCGTCGATCGCGTCCGCGAGCGCGCACAGGTCGCCGAGCGCGAGATCGTGCCACGTGTAGGTGTATTTCGGGTGGAGCGCCGCGTCGTAGTCCTCGGCCCACGCGAGGGCCTGCTCGGCGTCCGGATCGGCGAGATCGACGTACGGCGAGTCGCGGAGGGCCTGCACGTCCGCGCCGTCGGCCGCGAACGCCTGCTCCCACCACTCGACCGTCCAGCCGGCGGGCGCGAGCGGATGGTTGTTCTCCACGAACTCGCCGTAGTTCACGAGGTACTCGCCCAGATCGAGGATCTCGACGACGCCGTTTTGCACCTCGCGGGCCTCCGCGGGGTCGTCGATCCGCCGGACGTCGCCGTTCGCGAGCTTCACCGTCGGGCCTTCGATCGAGTCCACGGGGACGACGCCGCCCGCCTTCCCCGGGCGCTCGGTCTTGATCTGCGTGCCCGTCGCGAGGAAGTCGTCCACGACGTGCATCGTCGCCGGATGCACGCCGGCGGTCGCGAAGCCGTGGTTTCGCGCGCGCCCGTATCGGAGTCGGAAGCCGCCCGCCTCCGAGGGGTGGCCGAACACCGGCCGGCCCGCGATCAAGTCGCGGAGGTACTTCGTCGAGGGATCGACGCGCGGCGGCCCGCCGGGGGCGGTGTCCTCCGCGTCGGCATCGTCATCCGCATCGCCCCCGGCGTCTCCCGCACCCGCCTCGTCGTCGCCCGCCTCGGCGTCCTCGTCGCCACCGTCGTCGTAGTACGCGCCATCGATGAGGTCTTGGAGCCACGGCCACTCCACCTCGTCGAGCTGTCGGGTGTAGCGCTGGATCTTCGGGGCCTTCAGCGCGATCCCCTCGGCGAGGACGAGACACATCCCGCCGCGCGCGGAGTTCGTGTCCACGCGCTCTAAGTCACGGAACCCCGAGACCTCCTCGTCGCCGGTGGCCTCGCCGTCCAGCATGATCGGCATGTGCTTCGCGATGAACTTCGTTTCCGTGTCCTTCGGCGAATACTGGAGACCCGTCTCGCCGTCGTAGAGCGCGACCTCCTCGGCGTAGCGCTCGACCTCGTCCGAGCGGGCCCGAAACTCCTCGATGCCGAGGAGCGAGCGCGCGTAGTCCGCGACGAGCACGGAGAGGGCTTGGGCGGTCCCGCCCGCCGAGCGGATCGGGCCCGCGTAGTAGACGTTCACGAACTCCGTGCCGTCGTCGTTCTGGAGGAGTTCGACGCGATCGATGCCCTCGATCGGGGCGGCGACGACGCCCTCGGTGAGGAGCGCGACCGCGGTGCGGACCGCGCCCTCGATCTTGCCGGCGCGCGTGTCGTAGTCGCCGACCGTCCCCTCGACGAAGTCCTCGACGAGCGCGAGCGCGGCCTCCTCGCGCCCCATCTCGCCCTCGAGATCGCGGACGCGCTCGGCGACGCCGTCGATCCCGAGAATGTTCTCGACCCGGTCCGCCATGTCGCGCGCGACCGGAATCTCGACCTCGGGTTCGGGATCCTCCCCGCGGGTCTTCGCCTCCTCCGCGACGTCGAAGGCCTCATCGAGGCGCGATTCGAGACCCTCGAAGTAGGCGTCGTCTACCGGGCGCATCAGTTCACGAACGGTACAGCGCTGAGGCTATTGAGGGTTGTGCTCGCGTCGTCGCGGCGGACGATCGGTGTCGCCGATTTCCGCGCTGCTCACGGGTCGTTCCTCCTCGTTCGCACTATCGCGGGCCCTCGCTCCGCTCGGCCCCGCGCTGCTCACGGGCCCTCGCTCCGCTCGGCCCCGCGCTGCTCACGGGTCGTTCCACTCCACGCTCGTGTCTTCGTGGCGGCTCCGCCGCCACGTCACTCCCACAGCGCCCGGCCACCCGCGGGATCGACGTCGCGGGTCAGGTAGTCGTCGAAGGTCCGGCAGTAGAGTTCGCCGTCGAACACGGTCGCGCGTTCGAGCGCGCCCGCGACGGCCTGCCCGGAGGGCCGCGAGAGGACGGCGTGCACGGAGATCTCGGGTTCGTCGTCCCGCAACGCGATCGTCCCCGTACACGATGTGACTTCGAGGGGTTCGTCATAGCGGACCGTCTCGTACGCGAAGGCGTCCTGATCGTAGTAGGCGAGTTCGGCGTCCTCGACGGCGCCCGTCGCGTGGAACCACCCGGCTTCGACGTCCGCCGCGGCGACGAACGACTCGATCTCGGCACACCACTCCTCGCCGTAGTCGAGGCGGGCGACGAACTCGCGATCGCCCGTGACCTCCCGTGCGTCCATGTTCGGGTGGGTGGCGGGCAGACGAGAAAAAGGAGTGGGGTTAGCGCATCTCGTGGAGCATCGCCGCGTCCGCGGTGGGTGCGGCGAGCCAAGCCTCGTCGCGTTCGACGTCGGCGATGACGTAACGCTCCACGCCGCCGTCCTCGTCGACGGCGGCCATGACCTCACCGGCGCTGCCGTCAGCGCTCGGCACGACGGTCGTATCGGATGCCATGTCGTATGATACGAGGTGACACCACTTACTTAAGCCCATCGATGGTTCTCCGTGACTCTGGCATGTTTGGGTGAGAAACGTGGACGTCCACAATATTCTCCGGCAAAGAAATTCGATATCGTGCTATATCGGAATCTAAATGTGATGTGTGTGTACCGAAATAGTCACATTACCCGAATGAATGACCATTTAGAATACGGGGCGGGCGAGCGGACGTCCCGCACCGCGCGATTGCTAGTCTACCGCGGGTGTCTCCCCGCTCGCCCCCACGATTGGGGCGAGGAGGGGAATTTTCCGCACCGCGCGATTGCTAATCTACCGCGGGTGTCTCCCCGCTCGCCCCCACGATTGGGGCGAGGAGGGGAGACACGGTGCGTAGCCTACAAATGCGCCCCGGTCCTAACCCGCGCCATGAAGGTCGCCGACGTCATGACGCCGCGAGCGGACGTGGTCACCGTCTCGCTCCCGGGCACCCGCGACGACGTGCTGGAGTACCTCCAAGAACGGCGCTTCTCCGCCGTCCCCGTCGTGAAGGACGAGGACGGAGAGGAGGTCTATCGGGGTCTCGTCTCTCGATCCGACCTGATCGAGAACCCGGACGAAGACCAACTCGCGCTGCTGCTGCGCGAGGTCCCCACGACGACCGGCGACACCGACATCGTCGACGTCGCGCACCTGATGGTCGCCGAGGGCGCCCGACGCGTCCCCGTCGTCGATAACGACGCGCTCGCGGGCATCGTCACCGTCACCGACGTCGTGCGCGCCATCGCGGACGGTGACGCGGACGGCGACGCGACGTGCGGTGACCTCGCACGCCGCGACGTGAACACCACGTACGTCGAGACGCCGCTGACGGTCGCGGAGCGCGAGATCGGCTACGCGGACGTTCCCTACGCCGTCGTGCTCGACGACGAGGCCGAGATGACCGGGATCCTCACCGAACCCGACGTCATCGACGTCGCGCGCGTCGTCGAAGGCGAGGACGACGTCGGCGCGAGCGTCGCCGGTGAGGACGACGAATGGATGTGGGAGGGGATCAAGGCTACGGGCAATCGCTACTTCCCGACGCGGAACGTCGAGATCCCGAGCGAGCCGGTCCGCGAGTTCATGACGAGCGATCCCGTGACGCTGACGAAGCGCCGCACGGCGCGGGAGGCCGCCCAGCGGATGCTCGAACACGACGTCGAACAACTCCCGCTCGTCAGCGGCGACGACCTCGCGGGCATCGTTCGAGACGTCGACCTCGTCGCCTCGCTATGACGGCGCTCACCGAACTCGCGAAGCGCCGCGGGTTCTTCTTCCAGTCGAGCGAGACCTACGGCGGCGTCTCCGGGTTCTACACATACGGTCCGCAGGGCGCGTCGCTGAAGGAGCGCGTCGAGGAGACGTGGCGCGAGCGCTTCGCCGTCGCGGAGGGCCACATGCAGATCGACGCACCCACCGTGATGCCCGAACCCGTCTTCGAGGCCTCCGGGCACCTCGACGGATTCGACGACATGCTCGTCGAGTGCGCGGCGTGCGGCGAGAGCCACCGCGCCGACCACCTCATCGAGGACGCGACGGACATTGAGGAGGCCGAGAGCCTCCCGACGGACGAGGTCGCGGCGCTCCTCGACGCCCACGACATCGAGTGCCCGAGTTGCGGCGCGCCGCTCGCCGGCCGGCCCGTCGACGAGTTCAACCTCATGTTCGAGACGAACATCGGGCCGGGGACGAGCCAGACCGGCTACCTCCGCCCGGAGACCGCGCAGGGGATCTTCGTCGAGTTCCCGCGCCTCAAGGAGTACGCCCGCGGCCAACTCCCCTTCGGCGTCACGCAGGTCGGGAAATCGTATCGAAACGAGATCAGTCCCCGCAACGCGCTCGTCCGCACTCGGGAGTTCACGCAGGCCGAACTCGAACTGTTCGTCGACCCTGCCGGAAACGACCCGGACGTCACGCCGGTCGCGGACGTCGAGGTGACGCTCTACCCCGCGGAGAACCAACCCGACGGCGAATACGTCGAGACGACGGTCGGCGAGGCAGTCACGGAGGGGATCGTCGATCCGTGGGTCGCCTACTACCTCGGCGTCGCGACGGAGTGGTACGAGACGATCGGCGTGGACTTCGAGCGCTTCCGCTATCGCCAGCACCAACCGGGCGAGCGCGCGCACTACGCCAGCGACTGCTGGGACGCGGAGGCGGACGTCTCCGCGGCGGGCGAGGACCCCGAGTGGATCGAGATCGCGGGCTACGCCTACCGGGGCGACTACGACCTCTCGAAGCACGGCGAGCACGCCGACGACTCCTTCACCGTCTTCAAGCAGTACGACGAGCCGAAGACGGTCGAGCGCGCGAGCGTCGATCCCGACATGGCCTACCTCGGTCCCGAGTTCGGCGGAGCGGCCGGCGCCGTCGCGGACGCTCTCCAGACGCTCGCGGAACGCGATCGCGCGGCCTTCGAGGGCGAGTCGGTCACCGTCGAGGTGGACGGCGAGGCGTACGAGATGCCTACCGAGAAGACGGGCTTCGAGGTCGCGGCGGAGACGGAGGCCGGCCGCCACGTCACGCCGCACGTCGTCGAACCCTCCATCGGCATCGACCGCACCGTCTACACCGTGCTCGCGCACGCCTACGACGAGGACGAGGTGGACGAGGGCGAGCGCACCGTCCTCCGACTCACGCCGACCGTCGCGCCGACCGGCGTCGCCGTCTTCCCGCTGATGGACAAGGACGGGATGGGCGAGCGCGCGCAAGACCTCGCCGCCGACCTCCGCAGCGAGGGGTACGACGTCACCTACGATGACTCGGGCAACATCGGGCGGCGCTACCGGCGACAGGACGAGGTCGGGACGCCCTTCTGCGTCACCGTGGACTACGAGAGCGTCGAGGAGGACCCGGAGACGGTGACCCTCCGCGAGCGCGACAGCACGGCGCAGGTGCGCGTCGAGACCGACGATCTCGGCTCGGTGCTGGAGGCGCTGCGCGCGGGCGAGACGACCTTCGACGACCTGTAGATGCCGGAAATCGGGCGGCGCGGCGTCCACGCGCTCGGCGCGGCCATCCCGCTCGCGTGGCTCCTCGGCCTCGCGCCGTGGCGCTGGGTCGAGTGGTTCCTCTGCGGGGGCCTCGCCCTCGGCGTCGTCCTCGAATCCCTCCGCCTCACCGGGCGCGCGGAGTGGCGAATCTACGACGAACTCACCCGCGAGTACGAGCGCGAGAAGCCCGCGGGCTACTTCCTCTACGCCGTCGGGATGACCGTCACCGGTCTCTGCTTCCCGCCGCTCGTCGCCGCGCCCGCGATGTTGCTGCTCGCGCTCGCCGACCCGTTCAGCGGGATGCTCTACGCGGGCGGTCTCGGGCGCAAGCCCCTCCCGGTGATGCTCGCGACGTTCGGTCTCTGCCTCGTGATCGCGCTCACGACCGGCGTCCCGCCGCTCCCCGCCGGTCTCGGCGCGCTCGGCGCGACCCTCGCGGACGGCGTGACGCCGACGGTCCGCGGGCACGTGATCGACGACAACCTCACCATCCCGATCGTCGCCGCGGCGGCGATGTGGGTCGGCTTCCAGTTCGTGTGATCGCCACGACCGGGACGCCGAGACGTAGCGACGCGGTCGGGCGCGCC
>NZ_BATA01000002.1 GCF_000474235.1 Halarchaeum acidiphilum MH1-52-1 | reverse complement strand
GCCCGGCCCGTTCGACCCGCGCCCCTCTGCGAGTTCCACATACTCGCTCTCTCGTTCGCCCGGCGCCGCGACCGCTTCGCCCTCGTCGTACGTCACGAAGTTGAGATAGAACGGTTCGCCACACCCGTCGGGTTCCTCCTCGATCCCGCTCGTGCCGTTCGTCCGGATCTCGGCGTGACGCCACTCGCACCCCTCGCTCCGGCCGCAGACGAACCGGACCCCGTCGACCGCGTCGTCGTCGTAGCTCTCGTCGGGCGCGACGTAGTGCCACCCCTCCAAGGGGTAGGGCGTGACGGACTTGTCGCTGAGGTAGGCGTCGCGTTCGAGGACGGCGACGGTGCCACAGCGCGGACAGCGGTAGCGAACGGCGACCATACGGGCGGGACGAGCGCGAGGGAGATAGGTCACGCGGCGGCGTCGCGCGCGTCCGCGATAGCGAGCCGCGTGGCGAGGACGCGGCGTCGAGCGGCGTCGAAACCGCGGCGGGAGACATCGTAGCCCCGACGAACCCCGTCGGCGGCGCGGACGGCGACGCTCCGGAGCGTGCCGGCGGTACGGACGTTGTACGCGTGGGTCATGGACTCGCTGGTGTCGCGCATGTCGGTCACGGATAGCCGCATCGCGAAAGAAGGTGGTGGCCGTCCGTCGGAAGCTTCAGGGCATCGCGGGTCGGTCGTTCGACCATGATAGACGAGACCGCCGAGGAGATCGCGGAGATGCGAACGCACTCCTCTTCGGCCGTCGCGGTGAAGGCCGCTCGCGCGCTCGAAGACCTCCTCGACGACGAGTTCCCGACGGTCGAGGAGTACGTGCGCACGCTCGAACGCAACAGCTCGGCGCTCCGGCGCGCGAACCCCTCGCACGCCTCGCTCGTCACGACGCAACACGAGATCGTGGCCGCGGTCGAGGACGCGGACGCTGAGAGCGTCGCGGCGGCGAAAGAACGCACGCGAGAGGCCATCGGCGCCGTCGTCGAGCGCGTCGAGACGGGGAAACACGAGGCCGCCGAGAACGTCGCCGAGGAGCTCGCGGACGGAATGACGCTGCTGACGCACGACTACTCGACGACCGTCCTCGAAGCGATCGAAACCGCGGCCGAGGGCGGCGCGTACCTCGACGTCTACGTCACCGAGGGGCGCCCGCGCTACATGGGACGCCGGACCGCGCGCCGCCTCGCGGAGATCGACCGCGTGAGCGCGACGCTGATCGTGGACGGCGCGGCCGGCCACTACATGTCGGCGGTGGACGAGGTGCTGCTCGGGATGGACTGCATCGTCGACGATCACCTCTACAACCGCGTCGGCACCTATCCGCTCGCCGCGGTCGCGGACGACGGAGACGTCCCGGTCGTCGTCGCGGGGTCGTCGGCGAAACTCGTCGACGAGGGCGGCTTCCGCTTCGAGAACGACTACCGGATCTCGACGGAGGTGCTGCTCGAACCGCCGGAGGGGTTCGAGGTGGAGAACCCGGCGTACGACGCGACGCCGATCCGCCTGCTGGATCGCGTCGTGACGGACGCGGGCGTCCGTCAGTTGTAACCGACCCGATCCGACTTCGCTGGGTCTTGGGACCTCGCTCGGGGAGGGAGATGCTGTGCTGTGATTTTCGCCGTCAGTTGGCGCGACGGGGCGTCTTGTGCGCGCCCCCTCCCGGACGCCGGTCGGAGTCGTCGAACCCCACCATCACCATGTGGGGCCGGGCCACTGCGGCCCGTACTGCGCGACGCTTGTGGCCGCACAGCCGTCTCTGGCAGTACGGCCGGGCGCAACGTAACGTTGTCTCCCGCCCTGCCGGTTGTCTCCCCGACCGACTCGCTCGCTACGCCCGTGGTTCGAGAGAGCAGCGCGCTCTCGTCATCGCAAGAACCGAAGATTCACTCGGAGACGAGCGTCACGTCGAGTCGTTCTTCGAGCGCGCGGACGACGCTGCCGCCGACGCCGGCCTGCGTCGCGCGCCCCTGCTCGATCGCGAGCAGGTCGTTCTCGTCGACGTCGAGTTCCTCGGCCAGCTCGGCGAGCTGGAGACCCTCCTCCTGACGCGCCGCCTCAACGCGCTCGCCGTATCCCGAGACGAGGTAGGGGAGCCGATCGCGCTCGTAGTTCGTCCCGTGCTCCTCCCAGTGCGAGGAGTCGCCTCGCGACGCGTCGAGTTGCTTCGCGGCCGTCCGAACCGCGCTGTTGCGCTCGCGCGTAGGCCCGCCGCTACTCCCCGAGGAGGATCCGCCGTTCCCGCTCCCGCCGCTATTCCGGCGCGAGCGCTTCTTGCTCTCGTCGAGGTCGGCACAGTTCTGACAGACGGAGAGCTCCGCGCCCGCGACGGACGCCGTCGTGAGGGAGTCCGTGGACTCCCCGCAGAGCTCGCAGGTGCCGCTGCCGCCGCCAGCGGAGGATCCGCCCGTGGAGTACTTCGCCATACCCCCCGGTACGCGGAGGTGACATTTCAATACGGCGCTTTGCGGGGTGATCGCCCCGCTGTGCGTCGCGGTTTCGGATAGGAAGGTTGTGCGTGGGTGATGTCCCGAAAGGGAATCACCGTGCATCGCTTGGCCGCGGGTGAGTGCCCGCGTGAGTGCGATGCGTGGGACCGGATTTGAACCGGCGAACCTCTACAGGACAGCGCCCTCAACGCTGCGCCTTTGGCCTAGCTTGGCTACCCACGCTCGCTCTCGTGTTCGCGTTCGCATTTCTCTGTACCGCTGGGTTAAGTAAGAGACTTGCGATTCGACCCCGGCGTGCGATACGACAGCAGGGACGCGTCTCAACTCACCGGGCGTTTCCGTCACGTTCGCGCGGTTCGGTGGGCTGTACGATGCGAACCGGGCGACACGCGTGTGGCGAACGAGCGCCCCCCTCCCCCCGTTCTGCAAATGTTCTGGGCGTGAAGGATGGAGAGCAGATGGGGAGAGCGCGCTCGCACGCGGGACCCCTCCGGAATCGGATTGCGACGACGGATCGCAATCCTCGATCGGGTCGAACGACGGTGAGTGGGCCTACACCCCCACCCCGTTCTGCAAATGTTCTTTGTGAGACGGAGAAACCGTTCGTCGGAAGCTGAACGGACCGTTCGCCGGAAGCTGAACGAGCCGTTCGTCGGAAGCTGAACGAGCTGTTCGCCGGAAGCTGAACGAGCTGTTCGTCGGGGCAATCGAGGACTGGCCGTCACTCCTCCTCGCCGAGAACGGCGGTGACGATGGCGGGTTCGACGTCGAGTTCGTACTCGTAGTACTGGCCTCCGCTGCGACCGTGGTTGCGGTCGTATTGCGTCAGAAAGCCGAGCATCGCGAGGTCGATGAGGTGATCGTGGACGGAACGCTGGCTAAGCGGTTCGGCCCCGCTCTCCGCACAAACACGCTCGTACACCCCGTACGCTTCCTTCGCACGCACGGGTGTCTGCTCCGTCATCGCGAGATTCGTGACCGCGAGGAGAGTGTATCGTCCGTGCGTCGTCAGGTCGCGAATCGAATCCTTGACGCGGCCGCGCTCGACGCGGTTCTCCGCGGCATCGACGTCCGCCTCTCCGACAGATTCGCGGCCGTCCTCGACGGCGACGTTCGCTGCCTCTCGAAGGAGATCAATGGCCTGCCGAGCGCTCCCCCGATCCTGCGCAGCGATCGCCGCGCACTTCGGGATGACCGAATCGTCGAGAACACCCTCGGAGAGGCCCTTCTTCGCTCGATCCGTGAGGATCGTTCGCAGTTCGTTCGCGTCATAAGGCGGGAATTTGATCTCGCGCTCGCAGAGGGTGTCCTGCACCTTCGAGGAGAGGTCGTTCCGAAAGGTGTAGTCGTTCGAGATACCGACTACCCCGACCTGCGAGTGCTCGATGTTGCCGTTCGCCTTCGCGCGCGGGAGCTGATAGAGGAGCACGTCGTCATCCCCCAAATTGTCGATCTCGTCGAGCACGACGAGCACCGTTCCCTCCCGAGCCTCGATCTCCTCGAAGAGCGCGGTGAGAACGTCCGATGTCGAGAGCCCGGTCGTGATCGCTTCCCGTTCGGTGTCCGCGCGGAGTTCGTTCACGAGCGCGATGGCCGCCTGATACGACGAGGGGTGGTGGTGACAGTTGACCTCCGCAACGTGGACATCGTCGACGTCGGGGCGCTGATCGGTCTCGATGCGCAGCATGTCCATCATGTAGCGCGTCACCGCAGTCTTCCCGACACCGGTCTTCCCGTACACGAAGACGTTCTCCGGCTCCCAGCCGTCCACGACGTCCTGCAACGCGTTCGCGTACGCCTCGATCTCCTCGCCGCGTTCGAGGATTTCTTCGGGCTCGTACTGTTGTTTGAGAACGTTCTTGTTCGTGAAGACTCCCGTACGCGTTCGGAACGGCGTGTCCATCGCTACCTACACGTATTTCGACACCACTCACTATAAACGTATCCTTCTAATGTTTCAAGTGCTTCTAATGGTTCCCGTCTTTCTGATGGTCGACTTAGTGTGGTCGATCATATGCCGAGGCGATCGATTACGGACCGTACTGCCCGCACCGACGACGGTCGGTCTCTCACCGATGGCGTTTCGTCCCGCCGTATAGGTCCGACACCGCGGGCAAGACTGACTCCGTGGCGTAGCCCCGCGTACCTGACCCCCCCACCTATTGCGTCCGGATCATTTGCAGAACGGGGGGGTGAGACGAACTAATACGACGGCAGTCGATCCCGTCCCGTTCGATCCAACTCACCCAACACACCCTCCGGTTCCCCAGAACACTTGCAGAACGGGGAGGGGGGGGGAGGGGAGAAATGCACTACAGCCGCGAGCCGTGCGGATGCGACGCCGCGACGTAGCCCATGAAGTTCTCGAAGAGGTGTTTCACGCGCGTCGCCTCGCCGTAGTGCTCCCGGTTCAGGTGCTCCATGACCGTCTCGATGCGCTCCTCGCGGACGTTCCGCTCCTCCAGTACGCGCGTGGCCGTGTGGAGGTCGAACTCGGGGTGAAACTGCACGCCGAAGGCGTGGCCGGCGCGGAACGCGTGGACGTCGGTGAAGTTGTTCCCAGCCAGTCGCACCGCTTCGTCCGGAAGCGACGTCACCTCGTCGCGGTGCGCGGTGAACGCCGTGAACCACTCATCGAGACCGCCGAGTAGCATCGAGTCGTGCACGCGATGGATCTCGTGGAACCCGACCTCGAACTCGTCCATCGGCTCGACGGTGCCGCCGAGGGCCGACGCCAACACCTGATGGCCGAAACAGACGCCGAGCGTCGGCAGCCGGCGATCGACGGCCCCGCGGACCCACGACTGCAAGCGCGGGATCCACGGCCGGTCGTCGTACACCGCGTACGGCGACCCGCTCACCACGACGGCGTCGTAGTCGCCGTACGACGCGGGGAACTCGCCGTTCACGACGTCGAAGGCGGAGACGACCGCCGGGAGTTCCCGACGAAAGTTCCGCCGAGCGTCATCGACATTCTCCGACGCGACGAGGAGCGCGACGCGCGGGCGCATGAACGCCGCTACGCCCGCCGCGGACTAAGAACCCCGGAAACACCCAACGGAGCGGGGAGAAGGGATCGCCGACCCACGTCACGTCCGCGTCCGCTACCGGTCGCGTTCACTCCCGCGTCACGTCCGCGTCCGCTACCGATCGTCACGCACGGATCCCGCATCGATCGTCACGCACGGATCCCGAGTTCGGCTAGTCGTCCGCGGGGGCGTCCGCATCCATCCCGACGGCGGGACGTCGCACGTCGCGATCGGACGTCTCGCCCTCGATGTCGTAGGGGTATTCCCCCGTCACGCAGCCGAGACAGAGGTCGGCGTGCGAGCGCCCGATGGCCTCGGTGACGGCGTCGATGGAGAGGTAGGAGAGGCTGTCCGCGCCGATCTCGTCGGCGATCTCCGCTTCGCCCTTCTCGGCGGCGATGAGTTCGCCGCGCGTCGCCATGTCGATGCCCATATAACAGGGCGCGACGATCGCGGGCGCGCCGATGCGGACGTGCACCTCCTCGGCACCGGCCTCGCGGACGAGCTTCACGAGCTGATTCGACGTCGTCCCGCGGACGATGCTATCGTCGATGATGGTGACCGACCTGCCCTCGACGGTCGAACGAATCGGATTCAGCTTCAGGCGAACGGCGCGCTCGCGGGCCTCCTGCGTCGGCATGATGAAGGTCCGGCCGACGTAGCGGTTCTTCATCAGCCCCTCCGCGAACTCGACGCCGTCGCCGTCGCCCTCCTGCGAGGCCTCGGCGTAGCCGGACGCGAACGCCCGCCCGGAGTCCGGCACGGGCATCACGACGTCGCCCTCGACGCCGGACTCCTCCCAGAGCTTCCGGCCGAGTTCGCGACGCACCTCGTAGACGAGTTCGCCGTCGATCCGCGAGTCCGGGCGCGCGAAGTAGACGTACTCGAAGAAGCAGTTCGCGGTGTGCTCTCGCTCGACGAGCTGGTAGGAGTCGAAGCCGGAGCCGTCCTCACGGAGGACGACGAGTTCGCCCGGCCGAACGTCGCGAACGAGTTCGCCGCCGAGGGTGTCGATGGCGGCCGATTCGGAGGCGATGACGTAGCCGTCGTCCAGTTCGCCGATGCAGAGCGGGCGGTTGCCCTCGGGGTCCCGAACTCCCAGAACGGTGTCGTCGTGCGTGATCGTGAGGGCGTACGAGCCGTGGATGCGGTTCATCGTCCGCTTGACGGCGCGCACGAGATCCTCTTCGAGCAGATTGCGCGCGAGGTCGTGCGCGATGACCTCGGTGTCGCCGTCGCTCGTGAACGCGTGGCCGGACGACGCGAGTTCGTCGCGGACGCTCGCGGCGTTGACGAGGTTGCCGTTGTGGCTCAGCCCGAGCGCGCCGCCCTTGAACGAGACCGTAAAGGGCTGCGCGCAGGACTTATCGACACTCCCGGCGGTGGGGTAGCGAACGTGCCCGATGCTCGCGCTGCCCTTCAGCGCCTCGACGTCGTCCTCGTCGAAGGCGTCGCCGACGAGCCCCATCTCGACGTGGCTGTGCTGCTGGAAGCCGTCGTGGGTGACGATGCCGGCCGATTCCTGTCCCCGATGCTGGAGCGCGTACAGCGCGTAGTACGTGGGGAGCGCGGCCGATCGCTCGGCGAGGGAGATGCCGACCACGCCGCACTTCTCCCGCGGCCCGTTCTCGACCGTCTCGTCACGCCCTGTCATATCCCCTTCTTGCGCACCCACCACCTAAAACATCCGTGGTTGTGCGGCGATTCGCCGATATCCCGTCCGAGGTGTGCACGATTATGGGCATATTCGGACGCGATCGGCCATCGCGCGATGGCGTCGCGGCCGGCGACATCAGGGCCGGTATCGTCACCGCCCGTCGTCACCACCGATTCACGATCGGCGATGTCACTGCGTGGCCCGCTGAGTCGCTACGTGGCGCGCCGATGGGACGCGCCCCGTCGCACCGTCGCCGCGACCCCGGGATCGCGTCGTCGCGGCGGGGCATGGAGGACGGAGATCGACCGCGATGTGGCCGCGGAGCTACTCGATCGTCGACGAAGAGGAAAAAGAACCGTCCGGCGTCGGCTGTCGGGTTACTCGCCCTGCTTCGACTGCCACTCGTAGCTTCGGCGCTTCGCCGAGTCGCCGAAGCCGCAGCTCGAACAGACCTTCTTCTTGACGTGGTAGGACTTCTCGCCGCAGCGGCGGCACTTGACGTGCGTCGTCTTGTTCTTCTTCCCTTGGCTCGGCGTGCCGGCTCCAGTCATGGGTTGATCGTAACGACGTTATCGCCGCGTATAACGATTGTGTCTTCACCCGCCTCGGTGTTCTCGAGGACGAGGTTCATGTGCTGGTCGTAGCCGGTGAGAACGCCGATGTGCTCCCCACCGTCCTTGAGTACCACGGTCACGGTCTCCTCGAGGGAGGCTTCGAGGACATCCAGCGGTCGGCCGCTCATACAACACCGGGCGCCCGTCGGACGCTTAAACGTACCGACTCAGTAGGCGCACGAAACGCGCTGGACCGGCGTTCGCGGCAAACGTCGCGTCGACGGCCGGCGTTCGCGGCGACGACACCTCCCCCCTCGCGTCTCTCCCGTCGCACCGAGAAACAGCGTGACTCTCAGAGTTCGACGGCGAACGAGTCGCGTCCGGCCGCCCGAACGGCGAACGCCGCGAGGAGATCCGCGGCGGCGTTCAGGTCGTCCGTGTCCACGACCTCCGCGGGCGTGTGCATGTAGCGGTTCGGAAGCCCGAGGTTGAGCGACGGGATCCCGCTCCGGGAGGTGTAGAAGGCGTCCGCGTCCGTTCCGGTCCGGATTCCCGTGGCCTGCAGTTGGACGTCGATGTCCTCGTCGGCCGCCGCGGCACGGACGGCGTCGACGACCTCGGGGTGGTTCGTCGCCCCGCGCGCGACGACGGGACCGTCGCCGAGCGCCACCTCGTTGTGCTTGGATCCGGGGAACTCGGGGTGATCGGAGGCGTGGGTGACGTCCACCGCGACGGCGGCGTCGGGATCGAGGTCGTAGCCGACCATCTGCGCGCCGGAGAGTCCGACTTCCTCCTGCACGGTCGAGACGGCGTAGACGGTGGACTCCGCATCGCGCTCGGCGGCACGGCGGAGGGCCTCCGCGGCGACCCAGACGCCGACGCGGTTGTCGAGACCGCGCGCCGTGAGCAGCGACCCCCGAAGGGGGCGGGGGGACTGCGCGAACGTCACCGGGTCACCGACGGCCACGCGGTCGCGGGCGTCGTCCTCGTCGGCGGCGCCGATATCGACGGTCATCTCCTCGATGTCGTCGTATTCGGTGTCGTCCTTGTCGCGGACGTGGATGGCGGCCTGCCCGATCACGCCGTTCACGGGACCGTCCGCGGTGTGAACGTGCACCTGTCGGGCCTTCGAGACGGAGCGATCGCTCCCACCGACGGGCGAGAGATGCAGGTACCCCTCGGCGCTGATCGCCGAGACGACGAACCCGATCTCGTCCGCGTGGCCGGTGAACGCGAGTTCGGGACCGTCGCCGCCGTCGTAGACCGCGACCGCGTTCCCGTAGTCGTCGGTGCGGACGTCGTCCGCGAAGCGCTCGACGTACTCGACCCAGACGCGCTGGGCGGGCGTCTCGAAGCCCGACGGACTCGCCGTCGCGAGCAGGTCGGTGAGGAACTCCCGCTGATCGTCGTCCATACGGATCGGCGCGGACGGCGCGGGCAAGAAGCCACCGATACCCGAGATCCGCGCGGCGGGTCGCCTCGCGCCGTCGCGTCGCACCGCCTCCTACCGCCGTCTCGTCGCACCGCCTCCTACCGCCGTCGCGTCGCACCGCCTCCTACCGCCGTCGCGTCGCTCCGCCCCGCGGTCGGAACCCACTTGTGTCACCCGCACCCACGCGGAACCATGGGCATCATCGAGTTCCACGTTCACGACGGTCTCTCCTTCGAGGCGGACTTCGGTGGCGAATCGAGCGACGACGTCGGCATCGCGCCGGCCGACACCGAGACCGCGAGCGGCGACGACGGCGACGAGAGCGGCGCTCGGTGTGGCTGCGGCAAGTCCAAGGCGCTCGGTCTCCTCGTCGTCCTCGGCTTCCTCGCCGTCACCGGCCTCCTCGTCAAGCGCACACTCGGCGGTGACGACGACGCGGCCGAGATCACGGACTGAGGACAAGGCCTATCCCGGTACGGTACCGACTCCGGATATGACGCTTCTCGATAGCGCCCGCGCGGTCGCCGGGGCGTCCGGCGACGACGCGGTCGACTGGTCGGCCGTGGCCGAGGCGGCGAAGGGCGCGACCGATCCCGGTGCCCTCGACCTCACGCCGGCCGACCGCGAGGGCTACGCGAGCGACGTCCGCGCGGCCCGCGAGCGCATCCGCCACGTCTCCGGGCTCGACTTCGACGTGCCGGAGGCGATCGACGTGCAGAACCGCCACCACTGGATCGACGCGAACGTCGAGACCTTCCGCCGGGCGTTCGCCCCGCTCGAACGCGAGGGGGTCTTCCCGGGCGTCGCGCGCACGCTCAACACCGCGACGACCGCCGGCACGCTCTCCTTCGTCGCGAACCGCGTCCTCGGGCAGTACGATCCCCTGCTGCTCGCGGAGGCCGACGGCCACCGGCTCTACTTCGTTCATCCGAACATCGTCGGCGCGGCGGCGACGATGAACGTCGCCGTCCCGCGCTTCCGGCGCTGGATCGCCTTCCACGAGGTGACGCACGCCGCGGAGTTCGGCGCCGCCCCGTGGCTGGCCGACCACCTCGAAACGCGCCTGCGCGAGGGCGTCAATGGACTCTCGGAGGCAGAACTCCACACCGAAGCCTTCTCCGACCTCCTGACGACCATGACCGCCGTCGAGGGGTACGCCGAACTCCTGATGGATCGGGCGTTCGACGACTCCTTCGACGACCTTCGCCGCAAGCTCGACGAGCGCCGCGGCGAAGAAGGCCCGCTCGGCGGTCTCCTCAAGCGCCTCCTCGGCTTCCACCTCAAGCGCGAGCAGTACGAGCGCGGGAAGGCGTTCTTCGATACCGTCGCGGACGCCGCGACGTCGAGACCGCGGGATTGGTGTGGGAGTCGCCGGAGCACCTCCCGACCGACGACGAACTCGACGAACCGATGCGCTGGGTCGCCCGCGTCGCCGGGAACTGAACCGCACCACCCGACGCGGACCGGACGCGAGCGGACCGGACGCCAATACGCAAGTCGGGCGCGTTCCGCACCCCCCTCATGTCGTCAGCGACACGGACGCGTCTCACCGGTTCGTCGTCCCCCCGCTGGGCCGCGCTCATGCTCTACGGCTCGTCCGCGCGCTGGTGGCTCGTCGAAGTGACGGCGCTGTGCTCGGCCGTCTCCGACTCCGAGGAACTCGGCTGGCGGCTCCTCGACGACTAGCGACAGCGTTTTTCGCCGGCCGCGACTACCCCTGTGCGTGACTATTCGGGGCGACGTGACGGCCGTGGGCGACGGACGCACGGTGAGCACGCAGTACGGCGAGCGCGACCTCGTCGAGGTGACGCTCGACCCGGCGATGCGCCCCCGCTGACGGCGACGCTCTGGGGGAAGTGGACGGAGACCGCCGACTACCTCGAACCCGGGATGGATCTCCTCCTGACCGACCCCGAGGAGCGCGAGTGGAACGGCGAGACGCAGTATTCGACGTCGGGCGACTCCTACGTCGTCGTCGAACCCGACTACCTCGTGGACGTGACGGACATCCGCGAGTGGGTGCAGTGTCCCCGCCAGTACTACCTCTCGAAGCTCTCCGGTCTCCCGCTGAAGTACCCCGTGACGAAGGGGACGCTCGTCCACGAGGTGTTCGGCGACCTCCTGCGCGGGCGGGACCTCGACGACGCCATCGACGACGCCATCGACGACGCCGGTCTCGAAATCGGGCTGCTCGGCGAGGATCCCGCGAGCGTGCGCGAGGAAGTCCGCCAGCACGCGTCAGCCATCGAGGGGTGGCTGAACCAAGGCCTCCTCACGGAGGACGACGACTGGCGCTCGGAATACACGCTCGTCTCGGACACCGTCGGCATCAAGGGCCGCTGTGACGCGATCCGTCGCGGGATGCCGGTCGAACTCAAGACGGGGAAGAACACGAAGCGCGATCCGCGCTTCCACGACAAGATTCAGGCGGCCTGTTACGCGCTCATGCTCGAAGAGCGCGGCGTCGAGGCCGACACCGGGACCTTGCTCTACACGAAGAACGCCGCGGTCGATCGCGGCGAGGAGAGCGGCGACCTCTCGCCCGCCAAGGAGTTCTCGATCGGTTCGGGCCTACTGGAGTTCGTCGTCCGCTCGCGGAACCGCCTCGCCGCGATGGAGCACGGCATGTCGGTGCCGACGGGCCACGAGGCGAACGCGAAGTGCGAGTACTGCTTCTCGCAGGACGCCTGTATGGTCGTCTCAGGGCGCCTCGATCAGGAGTCGAAGGCCGGGCAGATCGGGAAGATGCTCCCCGAGGCCGAACGCGACTACTTCGACGAACTCTACGAGGCCATCGAGACCGAGCGCCGCGAGATCCACCGCGAGTACGCGAAGCTCTGGGAGCAAACGCCCGAGGAGCGCGCCGACGACGACCGCGCCGTCATCGACCTCGAACCCGCCGGCAGGGAGGAACTCGCTGACGGGCGCTGGCGCCTCCGCGCGCACCGGCCCGCGGCGGCGTCCTCGAAGATCCGCGAGGGCGACCGGGTGCTCGCGAGCGACGGCGATCCCGTCCACGGTGACGCGGAGATGGGGCGCGTCGAGCGCCTCGACGAGAGCGCGGTCGTCGTGACGACGGACGAGCCGCTCGCCCTCCGTAGGCTCGACGTCTACCCCTCCGAGTACTCCGTGGACGGGATGCTCACCGCGCTCCACGACTTCGTGCTGAAGGGCGACGACCGACGAAAGGACGTCCTCTTCGGGCGCGACGGACCGCGCTTCGCCGACGCGTCGCACGAGGTGATCCCGAACAACGGCGCGCAGAACGCGGCCGTCGAGCGGGCGTTGAACGCCGAGGACTTCGCGCTGATCCACGGCCCGCCCGGCACCGGCAAGACGTACACGATCGCGACGCTCGTCCGCGAGTTCCTCGCGCGCGACGAGCGCGTCCTCCTGTCGGCGTTCACGAACCGCGCGGTGGACAACGCGCTGGAGGCCATCGAGGAGCAGGGCGTCGCGGACCTCGTCCGCGTCGGCACCGAAACGGGCGTGCGCGAGGACATGCAGGAGTACCGATTGGAGAACGTCGGCGGCCCGCACGAGCAGGCGGATCGCCTCGGTGCGGCGTCGCTCGTCGCCGCCACCACCTCCTCGTGCGGGTCGCGCGTGATGCGCTCGCAGGACTTCGACGTCGTGCTCGTGGACGAGGCGAGCCAGTTGACCGAACCCGGGGCGCTCGCCGCGATCAACCGGGGCGCCAGATTCGTCCTCGTCGGCGACCACCACCAGCTCCCGCCGGTCGTCCAGTCCGGCGGGCGCCTCGCCGAGTCCCTCTTCGAGCGCCTCATCGAGGACCATCCCGAGGCCGGCGTCCTCTTGGAGAGCCAGTACCGGATGCGCCAGCGCATTCAGGCGTTCTCCTCGACGGAGTTCTATCGGGGGAGGCTCCGCCCGGCGAACGGCGAGGTGGCGACGCAGTCCCTCGCCGATCTGGGCGTCGAGACGGACGCGGAGGACGTCGTCGACGGCGTCGGCTTCGTGGACGTCACCGGCACGACGGACGCGCACGTCGACCCCGTCGAGGCCGAACGCGTGGCCGAGATCGTCACGGCCCACTGCGAAGCGGGTCTCGATCGCTCCCAGATCGGCGTCATCGCGCCGTTCCGCGCACAGGTCGGCGAGATCGGCCGCCGCGTCCCCGACGACGTCGCGGTCGACACCGTCGATCGATTCCAGGGGTCCTCGAAGGAGGTGATCGTCGTGTCGTTCGTCGCCACGGGCGCGCTCGACGGGCCGATCTTCGAGGACTACCGACGATTGAACGTCGCGATGTCGCGCGCGAAGAAGGGCCTCGTCCTCGTCGGCGACGCGGCCGCACTCGAAACCGACGACTTCTACGCGCGAATGCTCGACTGGGCGCGCCGATAGCGATGCGGGCGACGTTCCTCGGCCTCGGGACGGGGAGCGCGCTCCCGGACGGCGAGCGCGCCCAGTCGGGCGTCCTCGTCCGCGACGGCGGCTTCGACGCGACGGTCTAGTTCGACGCGACGGTCTAGTTCGACGCGACGGTCTAGTTCAGCCGATAGCGCAACAGTGCCGCGATCCCGCCCAGATTCCGGAGGCGCTCGCCGGGCGCGAACTCGTGGCTGAACACCGTCACGTCACCGCCCTGTTGTTCGACGCTCGTGATGACGTCGTTGACGTCGACGTCCCAGTCGCCCTCGTCGGCACGCTCCTTTCGCAGGCGTTCGTCGAGGACGAGCAGCGTCTCGACCGCGCCGAAGTCCGCGGCCTTCGCCACCTCCTCGATCCCGTACGCGACGGGCTCGTCCGTCCCGAGGCGCTCCATCAGCTCGTCGATGAGTTCGGACTCCTCGGCGATGCGCGTCTCGGCCTGCACCTCCTCGACCGCGCCGCGCTTGAGCACTTCGTGGACGCCGCGTCCGCCCGCCGCGGACGTGTCGACGGTCGTGACGCGATCCACGAAGTCCATGTTCCGCTCGTCGAAGTAGTCGAGGGCGTCCTGCTTCGTGAACCCCGGGCCGGCGAGGATGACGGCGTCCGGGTCCATCCGCTCTACGGCCTGCCCCAACTCGGCGAACAGCTCCTCGCGCCCGCGAGCGTACTCGCCCTTCCCCGTCGTGCCCGTGAACGTCCCGGACTCCTCGACGCCGTACTGCTGGACGGTGTGGATGTACGCTTCGCCCTCCTCGATCGTGGCGATCGCGACCTCCGGCTGATCGGCCGTCTCGACGGCCTCCTCGACGCGCTCGATCTGGTCGGGCTTCCAACGCTTCGTGACCGCGATCTCGTCGAACTCCTCGACGTTCAGCGTGTGGTGAAGCCCGAGTTGGTCCTCGCGCGAGCAGTCGTCGATGACGCCGGACACCCGGAGGCGGTTCGCGAACTTGTGGAACTCGACGTCCTCGATGTCGAGGGCGATCCACATCGGCTCGCGCTGCCCGCCCGTGTCGCGCATCTGGTCGTCGGCGCGCTGGATGCGTCGCGTCGTGTCGCCAGACACGCGATCGCCGGGTTCGAGGACGTACGCGAGGTGCCAGAGGTCGTCGAGGCTCTCCGGAACGAGCGTGAGTTCCTCGCGCCCGCCCTCGCGCGCCGCGCGCTCCTTGATCTGCATGGCTCGTCATCGGGCGCGGGCGGCCTTGTGTTCTGCTACTCGCGCGTCCCAGTCCGACGATCGAGCGCGCGGGGGCTTCCGCGCTGTTCGCGCACTGCTACAGCGACGCGTTCAGTCCGCCGTCGACGTCGAGTTTCGCCCCGACGACGTACGCGGCGTCGTCCGAGACGAGGTAGGAGACGGCGCCCGCGACGTCCGCGGGATCGCCGGGGTGACCGGCGGGGATCCGGTCGATCTCCGAGGGGCGCTCGTGCATCTCCTCGAAGCCGACCGGCGTCCCGATGAGTCCCGAGCCGACCGCGTTCACGCGGATCCCGTCGTCGATCAGATCGAGCGCCGCGGCGCGCGTGAGATACGTGACGCCGCCCTTCGACGTCATGTACGAGAACTTCTCCGGGAGTCCGCGCGTGCTCGACACCGTGACGTTGACGACCGCGCCGCCGTCGCCCGCGGCCAGCAGGGGCGCTGCGTGCTTCGTGCAGAGGAAGTAGCTCCGCAGGTTCGTGTCGATCGTCTTCTCCCACGTTTCGAGGTCGCAGTCGAGGATCGACTCGTTCGCCGTGTAGGCGACGTTGTTCACGAGGGCGTCCAGCCGTCCGAACGTCGCCTCGACGTGCTCGAACAGCGCCTCGATCTCGGCCGGCTCGGTGACGTCCACCTCGTATCCCGATCCCACGCCCGGGAGGCGTCCGCGACGGTCTCGGCCTCGTCGCCGTGGCGCGACGTGACGATGGCGTGATAGCCGTCGGCCGACAGCCGCTCGGCGATCGCGCGCCCGATGTTGTTCGTCGAGCCGATCACGACGGCGACCGGTGATTCGCTCATACCGACCGATGGCGCGCCGAGACCATGCCGGTGGCGGTCGGAGAGACGGATGCCGCGGATAGCCTCTCAGTCGTCCGCGATCCGGCTCCCGCCCGGCGGCATGAACTTCTGGATCTCGTCTGGCGAGGCGACCTTCCGGACGAACGACTCGTCCTCGAAGCGCTCGCGGAAGAGCCGATAGACGCGCTTTGCGGCGTCGCCCTGCGCGAACTTCCCGGGTTCGAGCGCGACCGTCGTCTCCACTCGCCCCTCGATCGCGGACGGCGGGCCGCCGACGACGCGCGTCGCGGGTTCGCAAGTGATACCGACCGCACAGCCGACGGGCGTGTTCTCGAAGTACGTCCGGTCGCCCCGGATCGTGAAGCCCCCCTTCGAGAGGTACTCGCCCGATTCGGCGGTCTTCGACACCTGCTCGGGCATCACCATGTAGGCGTCGCCCGCGCCGCGGCCGTCCTTCCAGACGGAGGAGTACGTGACGGCGAACTGCGCGGCCTCCTCCAGCGAGGAATCGGGCACTTCGATGTCCTGCGACGGCTCGCTCGGCGCGGACGTCTTGAGAACCGTCACGGGCCCGCCGTGGGCCTGCGCGTGGAAGAAGCGGTCGTAGCCGTCCATGTACTTCTCGACGATCTCCTCGTTCTGCTCGGCGTTCCGCCCGCCGATCACGAGGAAGCCATCAGACGTTCGGAACCACCGGAATCGGTCGTACCACTGCTCCTGTTTGCGTACCGGGATCGAAGCGCGGGAGAGCCAATCGATCTCCTCCGGCTCCTCCTCCTCCTCCGCTTTCGCTTCCTCGTGCTCCTCCTCCGACCACTCCTCGCGGCGCGCTTTCCACTGTTCGAGTTCCTCGCGGGTGTCCTCGATGGCCGCGAGCGCGCCCTCCTTCTTCTCCTCGACGCGCTTCGCCTCCTTGTAGAGGGCGTCCGCGTTGCGCTCGACGCCCGCCTCGGGATCGAGACCGATCGTGTGGTCGTCGAGGCGCAAGCGCACGAGACCGTTCTCCGGGTCGACGCCGACGACGTGCTCCGCGGCCTCGATGCCCTGCTCTTCGCCCTCCGCGAAGCGCTCCTCGACGTCGTCCCACCCGTATCCCGCGGCGAGCGCCTCGCGAACCGTCGAGAGCACCTCGTCCACGAGGTCGTAACGCTCGTAGAGGAGTTCGGCCTTCTCCCGCTCCGTTTCGGCTTGCTCCTCGAAGTTCCCGATGGCGCCCTCCTGCTGTTCGATGATGCGCTCGCGTTTCGCGATCTCCTCCTCGAAGGGGGGCTTGCTCGTCGTTTCCTCGCTCCCCTCGTCGACCTCCGTTTCGAGGTTCGTGAAGTAGTCGTCGAGCGCCGCGTTGAACGAGTCGAACGCCTCCGCGTCGAGGTCCGCGCGCTCCTCTAAGGGGAGCGGCGTCACGTCGACGCGACGCCCCGCGTTCTCCCCGTTCTCCTCGTCGCCGTCGTCCCCGTCCGCACGCTCGTAGTAGACCCGCGGGTCCGTGCGTCCGGCCTGTACGTCCTCAAGCAGGCGCTCCATCGCGTCGTAGAGCGCTCGGAACTCCCCCTCGTCGGCGTCTGCGATGTCCTTCGTCTTCTCGCGCCCGCGCGCGTGCAGAGTTCCTCGCCGTAGAGTCCGCCGAAGTTGAGCTGCGTGGCGACGGTGCGCACGAGGTCGGTGTCGGACTGGCGCATCCGCTCCGCGAATCCCTCGTAGTCGAGATCGAGGGGGTTCACGCGCGACTGCGGGAAGCCGTACTGGCTCCCGGGCGCGACCGTCCGCGATTTCAGGCGCACCGTTTCGAGGCTGTCGACGACCTCGCCGTTCTGATCGAGGACGGCGACGTTCCCGTCGCCGAACAGCTCGGCGACGATGGTGGTGTCTTGGTCCTCGCGGCGGAACTCGAACTCGAGAATGCGGTCGAAGCCGTGCTGGCGGACCTCGTGGAGGTTCGCCCCGGAGAGGCGATTGCGAAGCATCTTCGCGAAGTTCGGCGGGCGTCCGGGCGCGTTCGGCACGTGCTCGGGGCGCGCGACGTTCGCGCGCTTCGTCTCCCCGACCTCGACGAGGAGTTCGACGCGGCCCTCGTCGAAGTCCCGCATCTTCAGGCGGACGAGGTCGTCGCCGTAGAGGTAGGCCTTATCGACCACCGCGCCCGAATAGCCGTTCAGCTCCGCGGTGAGGGCGACGAGGTCGACGCTCGTCAGTTCCCGTTTCTCGTCCATGATACCCGATGTAGGAGGGTCTCACTCTTTTATACTGTGATCGCGACGGCACCGCGAGACGAGAGCGCGAGCGCCGCACGGCGGCGTCGTCCCGTACCTCTTTGCCGACGCGCCCCGATGACTCGCGCATGGAAATCGCAGTCTACGGCGCGGGCGGCGTCGGCGCGTACTACGGCGGCCGCCTCGCCGAGCAGGGCCACGACGTGACGCTGATCGCGCGCGGCGAGCACCTCGACGCCCTCCGATCGGACGGGCTGACCGTCGAGAGCGTCGCCGGCGACTTCGCGGTCGACCTCCCCGCGACGGACGACCCCACGGCGGTCGGCGAGGTCGATCTCGTGCTCTTCTGCGTGAAGTCCTTCGACACCGCGGACGCCGCCGCGGCGCTCGACGCGATGTTGCGTCCGGACTCCGCCGTCCTCTCCCTGCAGAACGGCGTCGACAACGAGGACGTCCTCGCGGACGTCGTCGGCACCGAGCGCGTCTGGGGCGGCGTCACCTACATCTTCAGCACCATCAAGGAACCCGGCGTCGTCGAGCACACGGGCGGCCCCGCCGAGATCGTCTTCGCCGAATACCACGACATCGACGATCCCGCGCCCGAGCGCTCCGCGCTCGCCGACGCCTTGCTCGGCGCCTGCGAGGCCGCGACGGGCATGAGCGCCGACTACACCGAGGACGTCCACGCGACGCTCTGGGACAAGTTCGCGCTCATCTGCGCGCAGGCGGGTCTCACCGCGACCACGCGCCACCCGTTCGGTGACATCCGCGCGACCGAGGAGACGTGGGCCCTCTACCGGCGCGTCATGGAAGAGGTGGTCGCGATCGCGCACGCGGAGGGCGTCCGCTTCGGCTGGGATCCGGTGACGAAGTGGCTCGACGCCATGGAATCGATGGACAACGAGGAGAACTATTCCAGTCTCCACTACGACCTCACGCACGGCAAACGCATGGAACTCGACGCGCTCCACGGGAGCGCCGTCCGTCACGCCCGCGAACACGGCGTCGACGCCCCCGCCGTCGAGACCATCGACGCCATCCTCCGCCCGCAGGCCGACGCGAACGAGTCCTGACGCAAGACTCCACCCTCGCGTCATCGATGAGAGACTCTCCCGTCCTCCCCGCGAACGACGGCGGCATCGGCGCGCCGCTTCGACGCCGGGCGCGACCGCCTCCCAGTCGCCCACAACGTCACCGTCGTCACGCCCTCTAGTCGCGTCTCGCGTCCGCTCGCTGTGCTTCCGGCCCTACAGGTCCTTCACCACGTACGGCCCGTCCTGATGGTAGCCGAGCTTCCGCTTGTAATACTGCCGGGCGCCGATCCCCGAGATGACGGCGAGCGTCTCGTAGCCGGCGTCGCGGGCGCGCTCCTCGGCTTCGCGCACGAGGCGCCGACCGTAGCCGCGGTGTTGCTGGTCGCCCTCGCCGCTCTCCTCGCCGACGCCGACCGCGTTCCCGTAGACGTGGAGTTCGCGCAGGAGCGCGGCGTCCTCCAGTTCGCGCCGGGCGACCTCGTCCGGGAAGCGCAGGCGCGCGAAGCCCACGAGCAAGTCCTTCTCGAAGTCCTCGAAGGAGATGAACTGCTCCGCGCCCCCGGAGGCCTCGTACTCGATCGTCCCCATCTCGACGTTCTCCGGCTCCTCGTCGTTCATCCCGACCTCGCGACACCGGATGCACTCGCACTCCCAGCCGTGCTCGTCCATCCTCTGCCACGCGAGCTGTCGGAGGTTCGACTTCCAGACGCCGGCGTCGATGAAGTCCGCGGGGATGTCGCGCTGGACGCGCTGGAGGCGGACGTACCGTGGGAGGTCCTTCATGACGCGCGCGACGAGCTCGGCGGCCTGCTCGTTGTGGAGGGGATCGAAGTCGTCGCGACGCCACTGGTCGTACACACGAGTACCGCGCACGACGAGCGTCGGGTAGATCTTCAGGTAGTCGGGACGCCACTCCGGGCTGGCGAAGAGCTGGCGGAAGTCCTCCCTGATCATCCGCTCGGTCATCCCCGGCTGGCCCGGCATCATGTGGAAGCCGACCTTGAACGCCGCGTTCCGCAAATTGCGGTTGGCGTCGATCGACGCCTGATTGCCGTGTCCGCGGTGCATCTCGCGGTTGATGCGCTCGTAGGTCGTCTGGACGCCCACTTCGACCTTCGTCCCGCCGAGATCGAGCATGCGATCGATCTGCTCGGGATCGCACCAGTCGGGCTTCGTCTCGAACGTCGTCCCGATGTTTCTGATGTCCCCGAACTCGTTCCCCGTCTTCACGTCTTCGAGGTACGAGAAATCGTACTCCTCTCTGTCCTGTGCGAACGAGACGCCCTCCGCGGGCGCCGGCTCGACGTCGAGGTCGTGATCGTTCAGCGCCTCGAGACAGCGCTTCACGAACCACTCCTGATAGTCGTGGCTGCGCGCGGTCATCGTCCCGCCCATGACGATGAGTTCGACCTTGTCGACGGGGTGACCGATCTCGCGGAGTTGATTCAGCCGGAGCGTCACCTGCCCGTAGGGATCGTAGTCGTTCTGCTCGCCGCGCGCCGCCGCCGGCTCGTGGCCCGTGTAGGACTGCGCGCTCCCGAACTCGCTCGCGGGACCGCCCGGACAGTAGAGGCACTTCCCGTGCGGACAGAGGTGCGGGCTGGTCATCACCGCGACCGGCGCGACGCCCGACGCGGTGCGGACGGGCTTGCGCTGGAGGACTTCCTCTAGCTCCTCGCGGCGCCCCTCCGGCGCGTGATCGAGCAGGTCGGTGTGTTTCGGCACTCGCGCGACTGAATGCTCCGAGCAGACGTCGAGCTTCGCCGATTCCACGTCGTCCTCGCCGACCTCGCCCGCGAGGATGCGCGAGACGAGGGCCTCGCAGGCGGCCGCGAACGCCGCGTCCTCGCCGTCCTCGACCTCGCTACTCATTACCTACTACGAGTGCGCTACGCCCGAAAAGCGTGTCGTTGCCGGCCCTAGAACTGCGCGACGAGCGCGTCGACCGCGGCGTCGACGACCGCGTCGCGCTCGCCGCTGAGGAACTCGATCCGGCCGTCCGCCGCGCCGCGCGGGACGACGCCGGCCTCGGGGAGTTCCTCTTTCAGGCGCTCGCCGACCGCGCGGACGTCCACGTCGCCCGTCGAGCGCACGCGAATCTCGTCGCTGTCCGCGCCGACGAGGACGTAGTCGCCCTCGGCCCGATCGCGGGAGAGCGCGTCGAGCAGGAGCGCGACCGGCGGGAAGTCGTAGCGGTGCGTGTACTGATCGACGTCGAGGACTTCGACCGTCACGTCGTCCGCGTCGCGCGCGTCGAGGTGCGGCTCCGCGGTCTCGAGTTCCGTCTCGAGCTTCTCGCGGAACTGCTCGCCGACGTGGCCGACGAGGCTCGTCTGGGCCTCGTCCCAGAGGAGGTCGGCGATGATCTCGCGCTTGTCCTCGTAGGCCTGATAGAACGCCTCGAGCGCGATCGCGTCCCGAACGTTCTCGACGGTGTCTGCGTCGTAGCCCGCCTCGCCGGCGAGTTCCGCGTAGACGTCGGGCGTGTCCGCCCAGAACGGCACGGCCGGGAGGTGCGCGAGGTCGTCGCGGACGTCGTCGTTCACGATGCCGGCGAGGTGCGTCGCGAGGACGCCCGTCGAGACCGGGTCGTCGCCGTGCTGCGTCGGGGAGACGAGGACGTTCGCGGCGTCCGCGGCCTCGCCGTCCGCGTAGCCGCCGTCGAGGGCGACGGTCGGCGCGTCGTACTGCGCGAGGAGACCGATCCCGTCCGTGGACTCGCGCGTGCTCCCCGTGCCGACGAGCACGAACAGCGGATGCTTCTCGTCGTGGCGCTCGGCGGCCTGCAGCATCGAGGTGACGTCCTTCGTGGCGTCGTCGAGCGTGTAGAAGCCGTCGTCGAGCGGCCGGCGATCGACGTAGTGGTACTCGGCGTCGCTCGCCGTGTGCTCGGCGCGGACGAGCGGGAGGACGGCTCGTTCGATGGCGGCGCCACCGACGTACCCCTCGACGTCCGCGGTGTGGCGGACGATGACCGGGCGCGACTGAATGATCGCGCGCCGGATCTCGGTCGCGGCGTCGACGAGGTCGTCGTGGACGACGTCGACCGCGGTGTCCTGCACGAGCAGCGTCTCGTCCTCGGGGCTCGCACGCTCCGTGATCTCGGCCTCGCGGCGCTCGTGGACGGCCTCCGCCTCCCCGCCCGTCAGCACGTCGAGGTCCTCGGTCTCGATCTGGAGTTCGCCGTGGTGGCGCTCGATCTCGCCCGTGAGCCGGACGACGTCGCCCGCCTCGACCTCGGGGTAGGCGCGCACCCCCGCTTCGACGAACGCCGCGGCGTCGACCGTGCCGGTCTCGTCAGTCAGTTCGAAGACCGTCGGACCCGACGTCTGCCGGACGCCCGTGATCTCGGCCTCGACCGCGACGACCTCGCCGACCTCCTCCTCGAGGGCGTCGATCGGAACCCGGACGACCTCCTCGGCCGCCGGTTCTTCGGCTTCCTCGGCCACACCTTCCTCACTCGCACCCGCTTCTTCGGCTTCCGCGGCCGTCTCTGCTTCCGCCTCGCCTCCTTCGGGCGCAGCGGCTTCCTCTCCCGTTTCCTCGCCGCGTTCCGCCGCCTCCTCCGTGACGTCCGGCTCGTCGGCCGCGGGCGGGGCCTCCTCCTCGTCCGCGGGAAGCTCGGCGTTCGTCGGCGCGTCCGGGTCGTCGATGAGCAGGCCGCGGAACTCGCGTTCGGACTGTCGGATCGACCACGCGAGATCGACGTTCCCGTTGCCGTGGACGTCCTCGACTTTGACGTAGGCGGTGTCGCCGGGCTCCCAGCCGAGCGCCTCGAGGCGCTTCGGGATCTCGCTCTTGTGGAGCAGTCCGGTGACGTTCTCGCCGACGTCGACGAAGACGCCGAACTCGGCGAACCCGTCGACGTGACCCTGATAGTACCGACCCGGCGTGAGCTGTTCAGGCGTGGAACCGCGGAACTCGAAAACGACGTCCTCCTCGTGCGTCTCGCAGATGTATCCATCCGTGGAGGCGCCGCAAATGATACACGAACCCATTTAGCGGTGAGAAGGTCCCCGCCCCTAAACGACTGTCGAAACCGCGGTCGCGGGGACCGCTCTCCGACCGCGGGAGCGGGTGACGCGAGCGGTCGCACGCCACGCGCTCGAATCCGGGCGTTCCGATCGCGAACCAGTTCGCTGCGACGACCATGCCCGGGGGTTCGCGCGCCGCGAGGAGACGTCACGTCCCCCGTCCCGCTCGCGCGCCGCGTTCAGCGCAGCCGCGCGACCGTCTCGCCGTCGCGTTCTTCGAGTTCAGCGAGACCGTCCCCCGCGAGATCCGCCACCAGCGCGCGAAGCCACTCGCGTCCGTGCTCGCCGTCCGGCGTGTAGTCCACACGCACCTTCGGCCCGAGCGTGTCCAGCGGCAGTTCGTCGTGATTCGAGAGCGCCTTCACGACCCGTCCACGCATCTGCCGGCGCGACCCCTCGAACTCGGGCTGCGTGGGGACGTCCGGCGCGGTGAAGTCCCCCGTCTCGTAGGCGTGGCACCACCGGCGCCACGGACAGCCCGCCTCGTCGCACGACGGGACCTTCTCGCACGCGACGCCGCCGAGTTCCATCATCGCGTTGTTCCACACGCGCGACTCGCCATCCGGCATCAGCGCGCCCGCGACGACCGCGAACGCCTCGTCGTCGTCCGGGACGTCGAACGCGCGGTACAGTACCCGTTTCACGTTCGTGTCCACCACCGCGTTCCCGTTGTTGAACGCGAAGGACGCGACCGCGTTCGCCGTGTAGGGTCCGACGCCCATCAGTTCCGCCAGCTCAGCGGGTTCCTCGGGGAACTCGCCGTCGCCTCCGCCGGTTTCACCGGCTCCGTGCGGTCGGTCCGACGGACCGACCGCTCCCTCGACGACCTGCCGGGCGGCCTCGTGGAGGTAGCGCGCGCGGTTGTTGTAGCCGAGCGAGTGGCCGGTCCAGAACCCGACGACGTCGCCCCGTTCGGCCGCCGCGAGGTCGTGGACGGTCGGCCACCGATCCAGAAATTCGCGCCACGCCGTCTCGACGCGTTCGAGCTGCGTCTGCTGGCTCATCACCTCGGAGACGAGAATCTCGTAGGCGTCGGTCGTCTCGCGCCACGGGAACGAGCGATGATCGTCCTCGTACCACGAGACGAGCGCGTCGCGCACGGCGTCGACGTCCGCGGGGAGACAGTCCCGCGGGCCGTCGCCACCGCCCTCGTCGGCCGTCGCGTCGGCGTCGCTCATACGTGCCCGTCGGACGGCGCGCGCTTCAGGCTGACGACACGGCCGACGCGGAGACGCCGGAGCGACGGCGGACACTGACGGCACCGAACCCCAATCGCCTTGCCGCGGGCGCTCGAACGCCCGCTATGACCCTCGACGACCTCGTCGACGACGTGCAGGACGCCAACCGCGACCTGAAGGACGCCGGCTTCGCCCTCGACCGCGAGTCGCGCACCGAACTCGCGATGCTCGTCGCCGCCCTCGACCCCGAGGACTCCGACGAACTCGTCCGCCGCGCGATCCACGCGCTCTTCGACTCCTACGTGCAGAGCGGCAAACTCGACTTCAACCTCCGCAGCGAGTACGACGCGACGTACGACGAGTATCTCGCGGGGATGAGCTACGACGAGATGGCGGGCGCGGGAGGCGCCGGCGGACAGGGGCTCCCGCAGGACGAGGAGGAAGGGCGGCGCTACCAGTACTAACGGACCGTTTGCTGGCGCGGCCGAAGGCCGCGCTGGCGAAAGCACGCCTCCCTCACTTCGTTCGCGCGAACGCTGCCCGCGTGGCCCGTGCGGTTCGTATCACCTGCCCCGTCGCTCTCCCGCTCGGTCACTCACGGCGGCCTTTATACGCGATGACGCCGTCAGGGACGTCCATGGGATTCCTCTCTCGCCTCAAGACCGGCTGGGGCTTGGCGATGGACGGTCTCGGCGTCCTCCGGGACGACCCCGAGTTGGCCGTCTTCCCGCTCGTCGCGGGCGTCGCCGGTCTCGCCTACCTCGCCCTCCTCTTCGGCGTCGTCTCCGTCGTCGGGACGAGCGACGGTCTCGAACTGTACGCCGTCCTCTTCGCGCTCTACGTCGGGACGACGTTCGTCGCGTCGTTCTTCACCGCCGGTCTCGTCCACGAGACCCGCGAAGCCTTCGAGGGCCGCGAGCCCACCTTCCGCGGCGGGATCGCGGCCGCGTGGGCGAACGTCGGCACCATCCTCGTGTGGGCGCTCGTCTCCGCGACCGTCGGCGTCGTGATCCGCGCGATCGAGAACCAGAGCGGCGTCGTCGGCGACCTCCTCGCGGGGCTGTTCAGCGTCGCGTGGTCGATCCTGACCTACTTCGTCGTCCCCGTCATCGTCTTCGAGGACGTCGGTATCACGGACGCCATCTCGCGCTCCGGCGAGACGTTCAAGGACACGTGGGGAGAGACGGCTGGCGCCGGGTTCGGCGTCGGTCTCATCACCGTGGTATTCGTCGGTGCCGCGATCGTCGTCAGCGCCGCGCTCTTCTACGGCGCGTCGAGCGTCGGCTCCGCGATCGGCACCGAGGGCGCCCTCGTCGTCGGCGTCGTCCTCGTCGTCCTCGCGTACCTCGCGAGCGTCACCCTCGGCGCGATCGCCCGCACCGCCCTCTACGTCTACGCCACGGAGGGACTGGCCCCGGATCAGTTCGGGAACGTCGACTTCGCGCGCGTCCGATAGCCCCCTCTCCGCGCCACCGTCACTCTCCGCGCCACCGTCACCCTCTCAGGCCCGCGCGACCCGCGGATCGGCGAGCGCGTCTTCGAGGAACGAGACCGCGAGTTCGATCTCGCGGTCGGTGGCGTCGCCGGGGAACGAGTCGATGCGGGGTTCGACGGTGTCCCGATCCATGCCGGGTCGGGGAGCCGAGCGGGGGAGAACAGTAGTGCTCAGAGGAGAGCGACGGTGGCGTCGGCGAGTCCCGCGACGACGAGCAGGCCGAGGCTGGCGAGCGCGACGCGCCGGCCGAACGCGCGATCCGTGCTCGTCGCGGCGAGACCGACTTTCACGACGATGCTCGCCGCGGTGGCGAGCGTGACGGCGACGCTCGTCTCGTGCGCGCTGAGTTCGCCCGTGCGGTAGAGGACGACCGCGGAGGTGGTCGCGCCCGCGGAGGAAACGAGTCCGGAGACGGCGGCCGTCGCGTAGAAGCCGAGGGTGCCGAGGGAGGCGCGAGTGAGCGCGCTCCCGGCGACGATGAGGAGGAAGATCAGCCCGAAGCCGAGCGCGTTGCGCATCGAGAACGGACTCGACAGATCGATGTCGACGCTCGTCCGCCAGTCCGCGACCCGCCACGCGAGCGCGATACTCCCGAGAGCGACGACGCCGAGCGGGACGCCGACGGCGAGCGGCGCCCCCCGCGGGTAGCCGAGGGTGAACGCGGCGACGATAACGAGGTTGCGAAGCGCCATCGCGGCGTTCGCGAGGAGGATGCCGGCGACGGCGTAGTCGACGGCCTCGCGGCGCTCGGCGACGTGATCGAGCATCGTCCCGACGACCGCCGTGGAGGAGGCGAGCCCCCCGAAGAATCCGGTGACGGCGATGCCGCGGCCGCCGTAGGTCTTCACGACGGCGTAGTTCGCGATGCCGATGCCGGCGACGAAGACGACCATCAGCCAGACGACGCGGGGTTCGATGGCGACGCTGTACGTTCCGCTCCCGAGAGTGTACGTGCCCGGCGGGAGGAGCGGGTAGACGACGAAGGCGAGGATGGCGAACTCCGCCGTGGAGCGCAACTCCGCCGCGGAAAGCCCCCACGCGAGTTCGTGGAGTTCGCGCTTGAAGACGAGGAGGAGCGAGGAGGTGACGGCGACGACGGTGGCGGGGAGGAGGTCGCCGAGACCGACGAGCAGGCCGACGCCGTAGGCGACGAGCAGGCTCACCGCGGTCGTGAGGTGGAGGCTCGCGTCCTCGCCGGCGCTCCGTCCGCGCAGGCCGTTCAGCATCAGGACGGTGGCGAGGACGGCGACGAAGCCCGCGCCGGCGAGCGAGAGGAGGGGGAGACAGGCGCCGTCGGCGCCGCACATCGCCCGATCGTACGTCGTGAAGACGGTGCCGAGGACGCTGATGAGCGCGAACGTCCGGATGCCCGCGGCCTTCTGCGACCACTCGCGTTCGAGACCGAGGAAGAGACCCAATCCGACCGCGACGGCGAGCCTGACGATCCGGCTGTCGATGGGGGCGCCGGCGACGACGCTCGCGATATCGACCACGACTCCAGTAGCGCGGGCCGGGGACAAAAAGCTCGCGTCGCCGGGCGCGACCGCCCGACCACGGGGTTTTTGCGGACGGCACGCCGAGTCGGCGCCATGAGTTCGACGTGGGACGTCGATCGCGCGCGGCTCGGGTGGTGGGTGATGGCCGCCGTCTGCGCGGGCGTGCTCGCGTTCGTCGTCTACTCGTTCATCGGGACGTTCGTCTTCGGCGTCTTCATCTACTACGCGGTGCGCCCGGTGTATCGGCGCCTCCGGGACCGGATCCGGCCGCCGACGCTCGCCGCGATCGTGAGCCTGCTCGTCTTCGCCCTCCCGGCGCTGCTCCTGCTGGCGTACGCGTTCGCTATCGGTCTCCAAGAACTCAACGCCTACCTGAGCGCGCATCCGACGAGCTTCCAGCAGTTGGAGTCCGTGCTGACGCCGTACGTCGACGTCGCGAGCATCGTCCGCGATCCGCAGTCGCTCCTCGCCTCCGAGGACGCGCTCGCGACGCTCCGGGGCGTGATCTCGGCCGCGCAGGGCTACCTCGGGTTCTTCGGGACCGTCGCGCTCCACGCGTTCGTCATGCTCACCATCGCCTTCTACCTGTTGCGCGACGACGCGCGCCTCGCCGCGTGGTTCCACCGGCGCTTCGACGACGCGGAGGGCGTCGTCTACGCGTACGCCAAGCGCGTCGATTCGGACTTCTCGAACATCTTCTTCGGCAACATCCTCAACGCGGTCATCACGGCGATCATCGGGGCCATCTCGTACAGCCTGCTCGACTACGTCGCGCCGGCAGGGGTCGGCGTCCCCTATCCCGCCCTCCTCGGCGTCCTCACGGGGATCGCGAGCCTCATCCCCGTCGTCGGCATCAAGCTCGTCTACGTCCCCGTCACCGCGCTCCTCGTCGTCCGCGCGGCGACGACCGATCCCGACGCGTTCTGGTTCCCCGTGCTGTACGTCGCCGTCTCGTTCGTCGTCGTGGACGTCGTGCCCGACCTCGTGTTGCGACCGTACGTCTCCGGGCGCAACCTCCACCTCGGGATGGTGATGCTCGCGTACATCTTCGGGCCGCTCCTCTTCGGGTGGTACGGCATCTTCCTCGGGCCGATGCTCCTCGTCCTGATCGTCCACTTCGTCCGCCTCGTCCTCCCCGAACTCCTCGCGGGCGCGCCCATCGAACCGAAGGCGATCGGCCCGTCGACGCCCACGGCGAGAACGGTACAGGCCTCCCTCGACGACGTCCGCGGGATCGACGACGGTGCGGACGACGTGAGTGGGGCGGGCGATGCGGGCGACACCGAGGACGCCTAGCGCAGTTCCGTCCCGTCGCGCGGGCAGTAGCGCACCTCGGAATCGGTCGTCGCGAATCCGCACTCCGGGCAGGTCCGCGGCGTCGGCGGCGTCCCCGGTCCCTCACTCTCATCCGAACCCGCACCGCGGAGGCCGCGAAAGAGCAGCGGGACGAAGGGGACGGCGAGGAAGAAGACGAACCAGCCGGTGACGTAGTGAACGGCGGCGCTGATCGCGAGCGAGGCGACGAGACCGACGACCGCGGTGGCGAGACGGGAGTTCACGGGGATACGAGCGCGCATACGTGCGGGCGACGCTTGTCGATGGCGGGCGATTTATCGGCGGTCGAGGCGAATACCCCGGGGCTTGACCCCGGGGATGAAGCCGACAACCCGTGATACAAACTATCAAGTGAACACATCGCTAATCAAGAGACAGCGATGGAACACAGTCACCGCTACCGCGCCTACCCGACACAAGAGGTAGCGGAGCGACTGGAACACCATCTCGACGTTCATCGCCAACTCTACAACCACGTCCGATGGGACTACGAGAACAGCCCAGCGGACGACAACCCGAGTGAGTACGACCAGAACAACAAACTCCCCGAGTGGAAGCGAAAGTGGCCGGTGTTCAGCGAACTGCACTCGAAAGCCGCCCAAGCCACTGTCGCTCGCTTCCACCGTAACCTCTCGAACCTTCACAAGAAGACAGAGAAAGGGTACAACGTTGGTCGGCTCAAGCGGCAAGTACCCACTGACTATCGGAGTGTGACGTACAACCAGTCCGGTTTCGACCTCGATGAAAAGAGGGGCCGCGACAGGGTCGCTTACGTCCGCTTCAGCAAAATCGGCTGGGTGAAAATCCGCTACCACCGCCCGATTCCCGACCACGCCACTATCAAAGAAGTCACGTTCAAGAAGGAGACGACCGGCGAGTGGTTCGTCTCCTTCGGATTAGACACCGAGGATGCCGACTTGCCTGAGAAACCCGCACTGGAATCGCTTAACGCGAGCAACAGCGTGGGAATAGACCTCGGAATCCTCACCTACAGCCACACCAGTGACGGTAAGACCGTGGATTGGCTCGACCTTGAGGATGAATACGAGCGTCTGCGCCGCGAACAACGCAAGTTGTCGCGGAAGGAGAAGGGGTCGAACAACTACGGGAGACAACGCCAGAAGGTCGCTACGGTGAAGCGTCACATTCGGCGGAAGGTGCTGGACTACCAGCACAAACTCACGACGTGGCTCGTCAAGGAATACGACGCCGTGTTCGTTGAAGACCTGAACGTCCAGAGTATGCTTCAGGGAGATGAGACCGCTCGCAACAAACAGGATGTTGCGTGGCGACAATTCATCACTCTCCTCGACTACAAGGCCGACCTGTACGGTTGTCACGTCAAGCAGGTCGAAGCACGAGGCACGACGAAGGAGTGCGCGTCGTGTGGTGTGGAGACGGCGAAACCCATCTGGGTCAGAGAACACTCCTGCCCGAGCTGTGGGTTCGAGACAGATCGGGATGCGAATGCGGCGATGAACGTCCTCAAGAGTGGCTTTTCTGAACTAGGGCTGGGATGGCCCGAAGACACGCCCGTGGAGACCGTGACCGCTACGGACACCGCTGACTTTCAGCGAGTGTCTGCAAGTCACGTCATCGAAACGGGAAGCCTCGGAGCTTGACCCCGAGGCGATTCACAGTGATCTATCGGTCCCTCTCTGTATGAGCGACGTCGACGCCGCGGCGATCACCCCGAGGGCGTGGCGGCTCCTCCGGGTCGCGGCCGGATACGACCAGCGGGCGGTCGAGCGGGAACTCGACGCGGTGCGACAGGCCCACGTCTCCATGCTGGAGTCGGGGTCGCGCTCGCTCAGTCGCGAGCGCCGCCGCGCGCTCCTCGACCTCTACGCGGCGGAACTCGATTCGGGACAGCTCGCCGCGCTCGTCGAGCACTTCTGAGCGCCGTCCCACATCGATGATCATTAACCGGGGTGTATGCAATGTGGCCGTGTATCAATGATACGTCCAGACGTCTCGACCGCACGCGGGCGACTCACCGTCTTCGGGATCGCGGTGGTCGCCACCGTGCTCGTCGCGCTCGCACCGACTCCCGCGGGTCTCTCGGTCGCGGGGAAGTACGCCATCGCGACGATGGTGTTCGCCGGGATCCTCTGGGTGACCGGCGCGCTCCCCCTCGCCGTCACCGCGCTCTCGATTCCCGCGTTGCTCACCGCCTTCGGCGTCTACGGCGACATCGATGAGGCGCTCGCGCCGTTCGCCGACCACCTCATCTTCCTGTTCATCGCCGGGTTCATGCTGGCGAACGCGCTCCAGAAGTACGACATCGACCGGCGCGTCGCGCTCTGGCTCATGGCGACGATGGGGTCCTCGCCCCGGAAGCTCGTCGCCGCGGTGATGATCGCCACCGCGTTCTTCTCGATGTGGGTGTCGAACACCGCGACGTCCGCGATGATGGCGCCCATCGCCGTCGGCGTCCTCACGCAGGTCATCGGCCGCGAGAAGCTCATGGAGCAGAGCGACGACGGAGAGTTCACGAACATCCAGATCTCGATGCTGCTCGGCACGGCGTACGCCGCGTCCGTCGGCGGCGTCGGGACCCTCATCGGAACGCCGCCGAACGCCATCGTCGCCGGCCAACTCCAGCAGCTCCTCAACTACGAGGTCTCCTTCTTCGACTGGCTGCTCATCGGCATCCCGATCGTCATCGTCACGCTGCCGATCGTCTGGTTCGTCCTCACGTACGTCCTCTTCCCGCCGGAGATCGACGACGTGAGCGGGGCGCAAGCGGAAGCGCGGCGGTACCTCCGCGAGGAGGGGGACCTCCCGCGCGAGGGCCGCATCGTCGCCGGCATCTTCGCCGGGACGGCCCTGCTCTGGGTCGTCGGCGGTCTCGGTGACTTCCTCCAGCCGTACATGTCGCCGGTCACGTACACGACGCTGTTCGGCGGCTCCGGGAAGACCCTCCTCGGCACGTCGAGCGGCCATCAGGGACTGCTCTACTACGTGATGGTCGGTCTCTACGCCGTGCCGGCGCTCGTCCTCTTCGACACGATGGAGTGGGAGGAGCTGGAGGACATCGACTGGGGGACGATCCTACTGTTCGGCGGCGGTCTCTCGCTCGCGAGCGGTTTCGCCGCGACTGGCGCGACGAAGTGGATCGCGAGCACGGTGTTCGACGCTCTCACGGGCGCGCCCATCGTCGCCATCGTCTTCGTCGTCACCCTCCTCGTCATCTTCCTCACGGAGATGACGTCGAACACGGCGACGGCGACGATCATCGTCCCCGTGCTCATCAGCCTCGGCGGCGTGCTCGCCGCGACGCTCGGGCTGGCGGACTACGCCGCCGCGATCTTCCTCGCCGTCTCCGGCGCCGTCGCCGCCTCCTTCGCGTTCGCGCTCCCGGTCGCGACGCCGCCGAACGCCATCGTCTTCGGGAGCGGCTACCTCAAGCAAAAGCACATGATGCGCGCCGGCGTCGTGTTGAACTTCGTGATGACGGCCGTACTGACCGTCCTCATCTACCTGCTGTTCCGGTTCGTCTGGCCGGTCGTCCTCTGGTAGCTAGAAGTCGACGTACTGGTTTTCCCACTCCCGTCGCGCTTCGAGTTCGCGTCGCCCGCGTCGCGTGAGGGTGTAGTAGTTCGTCCGCTGATCGAGTTGCCCCTTATCGACGAGACCCTTCTCGACGAGCGTGTCGAGGTTCGGATAGAGGCGGCCGTGGTGGACTTCGCTCTCGTAATACTCCTCAAGCTCCTCCTTGAGCGCCAGCCCATGCGGCTCCTCCCCCCCGGCGATGACGTACAAGAGGTCTCGCTGAAATCCTGTCAAGTCGTTCATACTGATCCTCTCTGACGTCAGTTAGTACGCCTATTGTATAACTCTGCTGTACTTAGACGGCGAGCGGGCACGTCCTATTGTACTGACCTGTCTCCGATACCCTTGCCGCTACCGGAAAGACGGCGCATGCGTCCGACGACGACATGCTTATTACTCCGGGAATATTGGGTACGGGTGACGCTTCGCTTTGGAGGGCCGAAGCGTCAGCGGGGACCAATTCAGGGCGGCAGCGGCCGACCGGGCTGTTCCCGGCCGGCCGCTTCCATTTCCGTTGTGTTCACCCGTGAGCGACGCACCGCGTCGCTTCGCTTTTCCAGTACTGGCTCACCGGAGAGCGACTGCACCGCCCGCGACCACAGCGCCTAGAGTTTCGACATGCCGCGGGCTTCCTCGGCGGCGTCCAGCGTCGAATCGAGCGTCGCCTTCGATCCGGCGGCGTGGACGGCCGCGTTCACCGCTCCCTCGAGCACGGGCGCGTCCGCGAGCATCGCCTCCGCGTCCGCCATCTCGACGGCTAACTCGGCGTTCATCGTCGCGCTCCCGAGATCGACGAGGACGACGACGCCCTCACCGTCGTCCGCCTCGGCGAGACCCTCGGCGATGGCGTCCGCGTCCGTCCCGATTCCGCCGTCCGGGTCGCCACCGGCCGCGACGAGCGACACGTCGGACGCCATCTCCGCGGCGATCTCGACGATCCCCGCCGCGGCCTTCGCGCTGTGCGAGACGACGAGCAAGCCGACCATCTACTCGTCCTCCTCGCCCGCCGCGCGTTCCGCGTCGGCGCCGTGCTCGACCGCGTCGTCGGCGCGCGCGTCCCTCACCGACGCCGCGCCGGCCCGGTCTTCGGCGGTCGCGAGCAGTTCCTCGAGGACGAACAGCGTGCTCGTCGCGCCCGGATCGCGGTGGCCGACCGCCCGGAGACCGAGGTAGGACGCGCGCCCCTTCGACGCGCGGAGCGGCACCGTGTACTCGACGCCGCGACGCGCGGCGTCCACGGCCTTCGCGAGCGCGTCGACCGGCGGGAGATCGTCCTCCTCGATGGCGCGCTGGAAGGTGTGGACCGCGGGCACCACCGCGTCCACCATCGTCTTGTCGCCGGGGCGGGCGTCCCCGCGCTCCATGAGTTTCTCCCGGTACGCCCGAGCGAAGGCGAGCGCGCTCTCCGCGTCCAGACCGCCCTCTAACTCCCGCGAGGCCGCCATCACCGAGCCGCCGTAGAGCGGGCCGGCCGCGCCGCCGACCTCGGAGATGAGCGTCGTCCCGACGGTCTTGACGGCCTCGTCGAGCGCCATCCCGGCCAGCTCGTCGCGTTTGTCCGTGACCGCGCCGACGCCGCGCGCGAGATTGTTGCCGTGGTCGGCGTCGCCGATCCGCGAATCGAGTTCGGTGAGGTACGCCCGCTCCTCGTGGATCCGCTCGTCGATCCGCGCCAGCGCGTCGAGCAGGGCCTCGGTGTCCCCGTGCCCGCTCATTCTCGCACCGTGAGCGCGGGCGTCTCGGCGGGCGCCGCGAGCAGTTCCTTCAGTTCGTCGTCGACGCGGCAGACCGTCACCGAACACCCCTCCATGTCGAGGCTGGTCATGTAGTCGCCGACCCACGCGTCGTGGACGTCGACGCCCTCCTCGCCGAGGCGTTCGGCGACGCGGCGCTGGACGATGTAGAGTTCGGAGAGCGGCGTCCCGCCCATCCCGTTCACGATCGTGACGACCTCCTCGCCCGATTCGATCCCGAGGTCGTCGAGAACCTCGTCGAGGAGCGTGTCGGCGACCTCGTCCGCGCTCATCGCGTCGGTGCGCTCGACGCCCGGCTCGCCGTGAATGCCGATGCCGAGTTCGATCTCGTCCTCGCCGAGTTCGAACGTCGGCTCGCCCTTCTCGGGGGTGACGCAGGAGGTGAGCGCGACGCCCATCGTCCCGACGTTCTCGACGGCTTTCTCGGCGACGCGCGTCACCTCGTCGAGATCGGCGCCCGTCGCGGCCTTCGCGCCCGCGCACTTGTGGACGAGGACCGTCCCGCAGACGCCGCGCCGCCCGCTCGTGTAGAGGGAGTCCTCGACGGCGACATCGTCGTCCACGACGACCTGCGCGACGTCGACGCCCTCCATCCCGGCCATCTCGGCGCCGGTGTCGAAGTTCATCACATCGCCCTCGTAGTTCTTCACGACGCAGAGGACGCCCGCGCCGGCGTCGGCGCTCTCGATCATCGCGGCGAGCTGATCGGCGGTCGGGGAGGTGAACACGGCGCCCGCCGCCGCGCCCGCGAGCATCCCCTCGCCGACGTAGCCGGCGTGCGACGGTTCGTGACCGCTTCCGCCGCCGCTGACGACGGCGACCTGCCCGTCCGCGGGACCGTCGGCGCGCACGACGACCTCCGTCCCGTCGAGACGCCGGAGTTCGGGGCGGGCCGCGACCATCCCGTCGAGCATCTCGTCGACGTACGCGGTCGGATCGTTGATGAGTTTCTCCATGATCGATCGTGTGTAGGTCGCGGTCGGGCAAAAGCATTCGCGGCGAAACGGGACACGCTTTTCGGCGCGCCGACCTAGGTGCCGAGTATGGAAGTCCGCGGCGAGCGCGAGTGTACGGCCTGCGGGACGCGGTGGTCGTACTACGAGACCGGGAGCGTCCAGTGCCCCGAGTGCGGCAGCGTCCGGAGCGTCGCGACCGAGGACGAACGCCGCGAGCACACTGACGGGGCGCCGACGATCGACCTCGACGACGCCGTCCTCGCGGCGGGACGCGACGACTACCGGGCGGCCGCGCGCGAGGCCCGCGACGCGGTCCGCGACTACACCCACGAACGCGGCTTCGTCCGCGGCGGCGAACTCCTCGATCTCGACGACGCCGTCCTCGCGGCGTGGGAACTGCGCTACGTCGCCGCGGCGTTCGCCCGCTCGTTCGACCACACCGAGGACGAGGCGTACTACTTCGTCTCGCTCCTGCGCGGCGCGCCCGCCGGCGATCGACCGCCGGCGAGCGACGTCCCGGACTCGATGCGTGCCGCGCGCGGGAACGGCTACGCGGACGCCGTCGCCGACTACCGCGCCGACGTTCGTCGCTTCCTCGACGGCGGTCCCGAGCGCACGGACGCGCTCGATCTCCTCGCGTCGCTCGACGATCACGTTCGCCGGACTCACGCCCTCGACGGCGACGTCCCGCCCGCGACCGCGGAGCGCCTCGTCACGGCCGCCCGCGCCATCGGCCGGTACGCGCGCGACGGCGACGAGGACGACGCCGAGGCGGCGCGCGACGCCATCGACACGCTCGCACGCTGACCCCGTTCGACTCGGCGTGCGTCCGACCCCAGACCGTCACCCGCGGTCCGGCTAGCGCAGGCTCGCGTCGAGATCGGCCGCGACGTCATCGATGACCTCGCGGCCGCCCGCGACGTCCAGCGGCGGCGCGACCATGTTGATGACGCCGTGAATAAGATCGTCGTAGTGGCGATGCGTCACGGGCGTACCGGCCGCGTCGAGCGCGTCGGCGTACGCGACCCCCTCGTCGCGAAGCGGGTCGAACCCGCAGGTGACGACGGTCGCCGGCGGGAGGTCGGCGTGGCTCGACGCCGCGAGCGGCGAGCAGTACGGGTCCGACGGGTGGACCCACGAGTCGAGATAGTGGTCCCGGAAGTAGGTCATATCGGCCGCGCTGAGAAAGTAGCCCTCGCCGTTCTCATCGTAGGACGCGTACGCCTCGCCCTCGCGGAAGTCCGTCACCGGATAGACGAGAGTCTGCTGTGCGATGTCGGGTCCGTCGCGTTCCCGCGCGGCGAGCGCGACGACGGCCGCGAGGTTCCCCCCCGCGGAGTCGCCGGCGACCGCGAGCCGATCGGTGTCGAGGTCGGCGCCGAGATCGTCGCCGTGCGCCGCGACCCACTCCGTGGCGGCGTAGGCGTCCTCCACCGCCGCGGGGAACGGGTGTTCGGGCGCGAGTCGGTAGTCCACGCTCACGACGGCGACGTCCGCGGCGTTCGTCAGGAGCCGACAGGACGCGTCGTGGGTGCCGGGATCGCCGACGACGAAGCCGCCGCCGTGGAAGAAGACGACGACCGGGTGCGGGCCGTCGCTCGCGGGCTCGTAGATCCGGATCGGGATGCCGCGCGCCGGCCCGAGGACCACCTGCTCGGTGACGGCGCCGACCGCCGCGACCGGCTCGTCGCCGCGGAGCGCCCTCGTGGCCTCGCGGGCGCGCTCGGGCGTGAGTTCGTGTGTCTCCGGTCGATCCAGTTCGGCCAGATAGTCGAGCACCGCCTGCACGTCGTCGCTCGGTTCGTCCGCCATATCGTCGCTCTCGCGGGCCGCGAGCAAAAAAGTGAGGCGCGTCGCGGACTACGGGAGTTCGACGTTCACGTCCGCGAGGTCGCTCGCGGCCTTCACGGTGTTGTAGAGGAGCATCGCGCGCGTCATCGGGCCGACGCCGCCGGGGGAGGGCGTGATGACGTCCGCGACCTCCTTCGCGCTCTCGAAGTCCACGTCGCCGGTGAGGCGATACCCCTTCTCCGTGTCCGCGTCGACGCGGTTCGTCCCGACGTCGACGACGGTCGCGCCCTCCTTGAGCATCGAGCCGTCGATGAACTCGGGGACGCCCGCGGCGGCGACGACGACGTCCGCGCGCGAGGTGTGTGCTTCGAGGTCCTCGGTGTGGGAGTGACAGACCGTGACCGTCGCGTTCCCGCCCTCGCCGCGCTGGACGAAGAGGTTCGCGAGCGGCTTGCCGACGATGTCCGAGCGCCCGACGACCACGACGTCCTGCCCGTCCGTCTCGACGTCCGCCGACGCGAGGAGCTTCTGGACGCCGTGGGGCGTGCAGGGCTTGAAGCGCGCGTTCCCCGCGACGAGGCGCCCGACGTTCTCCGGATGGAAGCCATCGACGTCCTTCGCGGGATCGATGCGGCGCAGCACCTCCCGGTCGTCCACGTGATCCGGAACCGGCAGCTGGACGAGGATGCCGTGGACGTCGGGATCGGCGTTCAGGTCGTCGATGGTCTCATAGAGTTCCTCGGCGGGCGCGTCGGGGTCGATCTCGACGTGGATGCCCTCGATCCCGACCTCCTCGCAGTCCCGCTGCTTCATCGAGACGTAGGTCGCGGAGGCGTCGTCGTCGCTCATCAACACCGTGGCGAGTCCCGGCTCGACCCCCTCCGATTTCAGCGTCCCGATGGCGTCACTCAGACCGTCACGGACGTCCTCGGCGACCGCGTTCCCGTCTACGACGTGCGTCATACTCCTACGTCCGCCTTCGGCCTCCTTTAACATCTCGGATACGTGCGCAAAAGCGCGCCCGTACTCGACTAAATATGCACGGTCGTGCTATCCCACGACGCGGAGAACCGGGACGCCGCGCGCCCGTGCATCACCGACGCGGGATGGTACCGACGGCGACGCCGGAACGGCCACAACGAATATAGATCGCTGAATCGCTCGGCCAGTAGCTATATCCGATCTGTGAGGACTTATGCGTCGGACGCTCGACTCGTCATCCCGCAGTGACATCCTCGCCCGCCCTAAAGGACGGGGCTTCCTACAAGGGAAGCCTCGCGTCGAGGGAGGTTTCAGGACTGAAACGCCGCAAGCGTCGTCTGTCGGGGTTGCCGACTCGGCGTGCGGTGTCCTGCGGTGCTGTCACAAGCACTCCCGTCCCGTGGCGAGTCACTGGTGTGCGGTTTCAGCGCGCACCTCTCTCCCCACGGGTTGAGGCGGCCAGCGATGTTGGCCGCCGCGTTGATGTCCGCTTGGTACTCCGAAACCCAACACTCAGCGTTCGTGCATCGAAACGCCGCCTGCGACGACCGCGACCCGAGGTGGCCGCAGGCATGGCACGTTTGCGACGTGTACGCCGGGTTCACGAACCGCACCGGGATTCCCGCGTCACGGGCTTTGTCCTCGATACGTCCGGTGAGACGCGCGAACGCCCAGTTGTGGAGTCGCCGGTTCATCCACTTCCCGTAGTCGAGATGTTCGCGGATATACGACAGGTCTTCGAGAACGATAACCGGATTCTCGAAGGAACGGGCGTACTCGACGGCTTCGCGGGACGCCTTCTCCACGATGTCCGTGAGAGCATTTTGGTAGTGGTCGAATCGCTCGTCCACGCGCCATTCGGCATCTCGCGCTTGGAGACGGCGGAGGGTCGTGAACATCTCTTTGCGGAGGTGGCGGACGCGTCCGCCGTCGTAGATGCACGGTTGGGTCGGAGTATCGTCCCGACAGGCACAGCCCGTCAGGAGTTTGGATTCGCCGATGTCGAAGCCGACCGGCGTCGGGTCGTCCGGCTCCTCTGGTTCCGCGACCGTGTACTCGACGGTGACGTGAAGCACCCAGTTGGTGCGGTTCTCGGTCAGCCGGAACTCGCCGACCGTCGCGTCGCCGTCGAGCAGGTCGCCCCACAACTCCCGTTGCGCGGGGTTGATGCGGAGCGGAATCCAGAAGGCGTTGCCACGCCCGGCCTGCGGGACGCGCCAACAGAACTCGTGTGTTCGGTCCTCGGAGTGGTCGAGACGCCACCCCCGGTTTGTGAACCGAACGGGGTGGTCGTCTTCGAATTCCGAAGCGTTGTACGTGTCCCGAAGTTGCGGGACGTAGTTCTTGAGCGCGTCTTTGGCGTAGGACGTGAGCGTGTAGCCGGTGACGACATCGTTGACCGCCGACTGCGTGTCCGCGCCGGAGTCGAAGGACTCCGAGAGGGCACGGCGGTACGTCGCCACGGTACGCTGAAGCCGACGCTCTTTGTGCGCCGTCGGGGGCGCAAGCGTCGCCTGCAACGTTTTCGTGGCGGTGGCGGTCACACCAGTACCAACGAACCCATGCAAGTTAAGACTATCGAAAAACTAAGTTCCGGTGGAGATGCCGAACTTGAACATCGAAGTGAGCGACGAAGAGCACGAACGACTGAGCGAAGTGAAAGAGGCACACGGCCTGACGTGGCGCGGACTCGTCATACAGGGCGCGAAGGCGTTGGACACCGAGGGGCCGCTGTAAGGCGAGAGGTGGCCTTCACGAACGCGATTCCTCCCCGTCGTAAACGGCGGGGTTTCCTCGTTACAGCAAGATGAGACGCCGACACATTGCCGTCCTCGTCGCGTTCCTCGTCGTCGCCGGCACGGTAGTTCCGGCGAGCGCGGGCGCGGCGGCGGTCGGCACGAGCGACTCCGCGGCCCCCGCGGTGAGTGGGTCGGCAGTCGCCCTCGAGACGACCGGGACGAACAGTACACAACTACACCGTACCGCCGCCGGCAGCGCGACATACGCGCTCAACGACACGAAGGAGGAGAACGCGCTCCACTTCTCGACGGACCCCACCTCGAACGGTCCGATCCGTCCGAACGAGAGCGTGACGGTTCAGGTCAAGAACGGGGCCACGAGCGGGACGCTCAACGTCACGCTCCACTACGGGAACAACACCCAGCGGTTCAACGCGAGCGAGAACCACATGACGTTCCCCGCGGTCGGGAACTACACGCTGACCGCGACGAAGAACGACACCGCGCAGACGAACTACACGGCCGCGGGGCCGCTTAACGTCACGGTGTCGAAGCGCGTCGATCAGCTCAAGTTCACCTCGAAGCCGGCAAGCCCGATCCAGCCGGGGACGAACGCGACCGTCACGGTGAAGAACGGTCACACCAGCAATCCGGTCAACGTCACGCTCCACTACGGCAACGAGACGACGGCGCTGAACGGCACCGGTGACGTCGTCTTCGAGGAAGGTGGCAACTACACGCTGACCGCGACGAAGAACGCGACGGAGCAGGTCCGCTACGCGAACGCCACGCACAACCTCACGGTGGCGTCGTCGACGATGGGCTTGAATCTCTATCGCTCGGACTCCTCCGGGCCGGTCGCGCCCGGCGAGAACTTCACCGTCGGCGCGAAGTACGACAACAGTACCGTCGCGTCGAACGTCACGCTCGTCGCCGGGCCGAACCGGACGCTCACGACGGGAGAGAACGGTCAGGCGACGCTGAACTACACGGCCAGACGGAACCACACGATCCGGACGGCGGTGAACGACACGCGGGCGGCCGACTACGTGAACGACACGCTGAACGTCACGCTATCGCCAGTCGTCGTCCAGCCGAAGCTCTCCGTCGTCACCTCCCAGCCGCGACCGAACAACACGACCGTGTTCAAGGTCATCGAGGGCGGTACGGGTGACCCGATCGCGAACGCGAGCCTCTACGCGAACGGCACGCGGATCGCGCGGACGAACGCGAGCGGCCTCGCGAACCACACGTTCACCGAGATCGGCGAGTACCCGGTTACGGTAACGAAGAACGCTTCCGACGCCCAGTACCGGAACGACACGCGGAACGTCACGGTGCACTACCAGGGTATCCAGCTCGTCCTCCAGCGCACGTCGACGAGCGAGCTTCAGGCCGGTGACGTCGCCGCCTTCCGCGTCACGAAGGCCATCGCCGGCGACCCCGTCGAGGGCGCGAGGGTCTTCGGGCCGAACGACACGGACACGACTGATGCGAACGGCATCGCGTACATCCGGTTCAACGAGACCGGTCGGCATACGCTGACGAGCAAGAAGTCCGGCGATGGCACGAACACGTGGCGCGTCTCCAGCACGCGCGTCGACGTGACGCGCTGCGTCGTCGGCCTCAATGCCACAGTCAACGACAGCCACGTCGCGGTCGGCGAGAACGTCACGGTGAACGTCACGCGGCGGGTTGGGGGGACGAACGTCTCCGACGTGACGCTCTTCGTCGGCAACCGGACGCTCCAAACGGGGGCGAACGGGACCGCGACGCTGAACTTCAGCGAGCCGGGCGAGTACACGCTCGTCGCGAACCGCACGGACCCCGTCGGTCGGAACTTCGTCAACGACACCGTCGCCATCGACGTCCACAACGCGACGGCCGAGTCGGCACTCGACCTCACCGTTGACGACGCCGACCACGGCGTCACGACGGTGAACGGGGACGACGGGGAACCTCACGCTCCCTGAGGTCCCTGACGGCCTCAGCGGCTGCAACGTCGCCCTCCACCTCGAGGGCGACGCGGACGCCACGCCGTCGCCGCCGACGGCAGTCGCGCGTGGATGTAGGACGTCAACGTCGAGAAGCGCTACCGGCCCGGCGCGAGCGACATCCACCTCGCGACGGTGACGATCCAGTGCGACACGGACGGACGACGTCAGCGTCGTCACGGAACCGTCCGCCGTCGACGGCGTGCAGGGCGACAGCGGGAGCCAGATGGACCCCGCGAGCGCCGCGCTCGACGGGGGGCGACAAAAAGCGTGAGACGGACGGAGAAGCCGCGCGCGTGGACCGTGCGCGCACCCGCGACTCCTCGCGTCTCGTCTTCTCGCGGCCTCTTACGGAACCGCGCTACTCGCAGGTCTCACGCGTTCCCCGTTCGTTTCTCCGTCGAACTTCGCTCGCGCTCAGAACCGCGCTATTCGTACAGCGGGTGGTCGTCACAGAGTTCCCGCACGTCCGCGGCGACTTCCGCGTAGACCTCCTCGTCGCCGAGGTTGTCGATGACGCGGGCGATGAGGTCGCCGACCTCGCGCATCTCGGCCTCCTCGAAGCCGCGAGTGGTGAGGGCGGGCGTGCCGGCGCGAATACCCGACGGATTGAACGGCGAGCGCGTCTCGCCCGGCACCGTGTTGCCGTTCAGGACGATGCCGACCTCCTCTAAGGCCTCCTCGGCGTCGCTCCCCGTGACGTCCGGGTGGGAGTCGCGGAGGTCGCGAGGACGAGGTGCGTGTCCGTCCCGCCGGAAACGAGCGAGAAGCCGTGCTCCTGCAGCGTCTCGCCGAGCACGTCGGCGTTCGTGACGACCTGCGCGGCGTACTCCTTGAACTCGGGTTCGAGGGCCTCGCCGAAGCCGACGGCCTTACCGGCGATGTTGTGCATGAGCGGCCCACCCTGCGCGCCGGGGAAGACGGCGGTATCGACGGCGTCGGCGTACTCCTCGTCGCACATGATGATGCCGCCGCGGCCCGCGCGGATGGTCTTGTGCGTCGAACCGGTGACGAAGTCCGCGATCCCGACCGGCGAGGGGTGTTCGCCCGCCGCGACCAGCCCCGTGATGTGCGCGATGTCCGCCATGTGGTACGCGCCCACCGCGTCCGCGGCCTCCTGAATCGCCTCCCAGTCCACCTGTCGGGGATAGGCGGAGAAGCCCGAGACGATGATGTCTGGCTGGGTCTTCTCGGCCTTGCGCGCGAGCGCCTCGTAGTCGAGGCGGCCCGTCTCCGGGTCGATCTCGTAGTGGGTGACGTCGTAGAGCTTGCCCGCGAAGTTGACGTCGTGGCCGTGCGAGAGGTGCCCGCCGTGCGTCAGGTCGAGCGAGAGGATCTTGTCGCCGGGTTCGAGGACGGAGAAGTAGACGCCCATGTTCGCCGAGGAACCCGAGTGGGGCTGGACGTTGACGTGCTCGGCACCCCAGAGTTCCGTCGCGCGCTCGATCGCGAGCGTCTCGACCTCGTCGGCGTACTCGCACCCGCCGTAGTAGCGCTCGCCGGGGTACCCCTCCGCGTACTTGTTCGTGAGTTCGCTCCCCTGCGCTTCGAGGACCGCCTCGCTGACGTGGTTCTCGCTCGCGATCATCGCCAGCGTGTCGTTCTGTCGCTCGCGCTCGCCCGTCAGCGCCTCCGCCACCTCGTCGTCGACCGCCCGGACCCGGTCGTAGCTCATGCTAGGAGTGGCCCGCGCGGCGGGCTTAAACTACCCGACTTCGACCAAAATCGACGGTACCAGCGACGGTCGGCGCCCGCCCGCGCACCGGTCCGGGCGACCCGCTCGCGACGTGTCACGCGACGTGACGCTCGCGTCAGATTCATCCGGCCCCTCCCGCTACTCATCGGGACGTGCTAGCGTACGAGCCGACTGGAGACGGACTCCGGGTCGTCGACGGGGCGAGTCGAGAACTCGTCGTCCGCGCGCCCGACTGGCGACCGGGCGGCGAGCCGCGAGCCATCCCGCATCCCGTGGACGCGACGGCGGCCGGCACCGCGAGCGGGCTCGCCCTCCCCGCAACGCCCGTCTCCCTCGTCGAGACCGCGACCGGCGAGCGCGTCGCCCTCGGATCGGGGAGTCCGCGCTCGACGACGGCTCGTACCTCCTCGCCACCGACGCCGCCGTCGCTACGTTCCTCCGATTCGACGGTCCGGCCACCGTCGCGCATCGCGGGCGCGATCCCGGCGTCGCGCTCTCCTTCCCGGACGAGCGCGATCTCACGCTCGGGTTCCGATCGCGCGTTCGGGACGCCGACGAGACGATCACCGTCCCGCCCACGCCAGCGGGCATCGGCGCCGCGCTCAGCACCTTCGGGGGCGCGCACGCGACGACGACCGCGGCGCGCTCCGCGCCGTCGATGCGCCACCACCCGCCCGCGCTCGCGTTCGACCCGGCGAGCGACGCCACGGACAGCACCGCAAGCGCCCCCGAGACCGGCGTCGAACTCGTCCTCCCGCCCGAGTTCGAGACGCTGTTCGTCGCCGCACCGTTGGCCTACTACCTCTCGGCGTCCGTCCGCACCGTCGAGGACGCGACGCCGACCCTCCGCGCGTCCGCCGTCGGCGTCCGCCGCGAGCTCGCGGATCCCGCGCGGGACGCGCCGGCGCTCCTCGAACGGACGTTCTGGCTCGACTGCCTCGTTCGCCTCGCCGCCGCCGGTCGCCCGACGGCGGAGACGGACCTGCTCGATCGACTCGAGATCGACGCGGACGCGACCGTCGAGCGCCCGATCGCCGAGCGCCTCCGGACGTATCTCGACGTCCCGTACGCCGACGTGCGCGGCGACCTGCCGGAGTGGCCGCTCGCGATGTACGTCGAGCCGACCGTCGAGAACGCCCGCGCGCTCCCCGCGGTCCTCCATCGCCTCGGGCACGTCTACCCGCCGGAGAGCACGGCGCTCGATGGTCGCGAGCTGCTGCGGCGCTCGCTCGACGCCTTCTATCGCGAGGAACCGGCGACATCGACAGCGGCCGTCGACGTCGTGAAGCCCCGCCTCCGTCGCGGGCGCGTCCACGGCTGGCTGGCCGACGGGACACCCATCGACGCGTTCAAGACGCGATCGCGGGCGTACGGGAGCGACCGCGCGACGGCCACGGACGGCGATCCGCTCTCCGTCGCCGTGATCCTGAACGACGCCGCGATGGCGAGCGAGCACGCCCGCGTCGCCGAGATCTACCGCGAGCGCGCCGCCGACGTCCCGATGGACGTGACGCTCCGCGAGGACCTGACGCGCGCGCAGCTCGCGGCCGTCTTCGCCCGCGAGCACGACTTCGTCCACTACATCGGCCACTGCGAGTCCGACGGGCTGCGCTGCGCGGACGGCGCGCTCGCCGCCGCGGACGTCGAGACGTCGAACGCCCGGACCTTCTTCCTGAACGCGTGTGGCTCCTACCACGAGGGTCTCGAACTCGTCGAGCGCGGGAGCGTCGCGGGCGCGGTGACGTTCCGGAAGGTGCTCGACGAGCAGGCGGCACGCGTCGGGACGGCGTTCGCTCGCCTGCTCGTCGCGGGATTCGAGATCGAGCGCGCGCTCCGTCTCGCTCGCCGGCGCATCGCCATGGGCAAGGAGTACGCCGTCGTCGGCGACGGCACGCACGTCGTCGCCGGATCGAGCGATGCGTCGCCCGCGACGCTCGCCGTCGAGCCGGTCGGCGACGATCGCGTCCAGGTGACGTACGACGCCCACTCCGTGTGGTGGCACGGCACCGCGTATCGGCTCCCGGCGTCGGCGGACGCGGAACGACACCTCCGAGGGAACGAGACGACGCTGACGCTCTCGCGGGCGGACGCGCGCTCGCTCCTCGACGCGGCCGACGCGCCGACGATCTACGACGGCGAACTCCGGTGGTCCGACGACGTCCGTGACGCCCTGTGAGCCGACGCTGGCCGCGCCCCATCGCCGTCCGTGAATCAGCGGTCCTCGGCCGCGAACGGGCCACGAACCCCATTCATTCAGCTGTATCGGGATAAAATCATATATGCCGTTGCGTCGTAGTCGGACACAGGCATGACACCGAACCCACTCGGGACGACCGTCGAGGGGATCGTGGGGGCCCTCTTCGACGCCGAGCCCGATCAGCTCTTGATGGTCAATCCGTCCGCGGCGACCATCGAGCGCTTCGTCGACGCCGCGATGGCCGCCGACCGGCCGCTCCCGGAGACGCTGCTGTTGGCCGACGACCGCCTGTTGAAGGACGTGATGGACGACTTCCTCGTGGCGAGTCGCACCGCCGACCTCGTCGAGGGCGACGCGCTCGCACTGCGCACGAGCGACGACCTCTCGCGCTCCTCGCTGCTCGTCACCGACGACCGCGTCGTCGCGCTCGTCGAGGCCGACGATCGGACCGCCGGACTCGCCACCGACGACGAGGAGTTCGTCTCGGCCGCCCGCGCCGCCCGCGAGACCGAGTGGGACGACGCCGACGAGTTCGTCCTCCGCACGCCCGCCATCTCCCGCGTCCGCGACACGCTCGCCACCGAGATCGACTCCGACATCGAGGGGGACTTCACGGGCGTGCTGAACGCGATGGAGACCGCGCGCGGCGACGGCCACGGTCTCGACGAGGTGACGGTAAGCCTCCTCGTCGCCGCGAAGAACCGCGTCCTCCTCTACGACATCTCGAAGTGGGGCGAGGACGTCGGGGTCGCCTCCAAGGCGACGTTCAGCCGGACGAAGACGAACCTCGAGGACGCCGGTCTCATCGACACCGAGAAGGTCCCCATCGAGGTCGGCCGCCCGCGCCTGCGCCTCAAGCTCGCCGACGAGCGCCTCCGGGACGCCACGCCGACCGAACTCGCCGACGTCGCGCAGACCCTCCTCGCCTGATGCCCTCCGCGCGCCCGCCGTCCGGGCCACGGTCCCGCCCGCACCGCGTCTCTCTCCGATCGCACACGTCGTCCGAACCGCCCGTTTTTTGACTCGTTCGCGCCGATCGGACGGTATGGCACGCACGTACGCCGTCGCGGGACGCGGCGCGGCCGCCGACGCCGCGATCGCGGCCCTCGACGACGCTGAACTCGATCCCGCTGACGGGGGACTCGACGCCGTCCCCGACGCCGACGTCGCCGTCGTCGTCGGTCTCGCCGGGAGCGACGGGTTCGGGACCGCGAACGCGCGCGCACGCCGCGGTGACACGCCGTGGATCGCCGTCGAGATCGGCGGCGTCGGCGCGCACCCCGTCGAGAGCGTGGACGCCGCCGTCTCCGCGTTCGCGTCCGAAACGGGATCGGGGTGTTTCGCCTGTCTGGAGCGCCGCGTGGCCGCGGGCGACCCCGCGACGACCGCGGAACCGAGCGCCGCCCGATCGAACGTGCGGTACGCGGGCGCGCTCGCCGGGAAGCGCGCGCTCGACCTGCTCGACGATCCGAGCGTCGCCGGAACGGCCGTCGAGGTCCCGCACGCGGAACGCGCGTTCGCGCCCGCGCCGTTCTGCGACTGCGATCCGTTCGAGCGCGACGGCGACCCCGGACGCGAGAGCGCGGACGCCACGCTCGACGACGCCGTCGCGAAAGCCGAGCGCGCGGTCGACGACCGCGTCGGACTCGTCACCGAGGTCGGCGAGCGCGAGACCTACCCCGCGCCGTACTATCTCGCGACGACCTGCGACACGACGGCGCTCGGCGGCGCGGACAGCCGCGGACTCGCCGCCGGCGTCGGACTCGACTGGGACGCGGCGTTCGTGAAGGCCGTCGGCGAGGGACTCGAACGCTACTGCGCGGCCGTCTATCGCGACGCCGACTTCGATCTCGTCAAGCCGACGCACCCGGACGCGCTCGCGCCGGACGCCTTCGTCCGCCCCGCCGACGCGCCCGCCGTCTCGCGCGACGACGGACTGCGCGTCGTCCCCGGCGTCCACCTCGGCACGCGCGAGGAGGCGCTCCTCCCCGCCGAGTTCGTCCACTTCCCGCCGCCCGAGGAGACCCACCGTCCCGCGCTCACGACCGGACTCGGCCTCGGCAACGATCCCGTCGAGGCCCTCCGCTCGGGACTCTACGAGACGATCGAGCGCGACGCGACGATGCTCGCGTGGTACTCGACGTTCGACCCGCTCGAACTCGACGTCGCCGACGAGGCGTACGACACGCTCGCCCGGCGCGCAGGCGCGGAAGGGCTTGCCGTCACCGCGCTCCTCTGCACGCAGGACGTCGACGTCCCCGTCGTCGCCGTCGCCGTCCACCGCGAGGGCGAGTGGCCCCGCTTCGCGCTCGGGAGCGCCGCGTCGCTCGACGCCACCGACGCCGCCCGGGGCGCGCTCTGCGAGGCGATACAGAACTGGATCGAGCTTCGCGACATGGGCCGCGATCGCGCGCGAGACGAACAGGGCGCCATCGGCGCGTACGCCGATCTCCCCCGCGAAGCCCGAGACTTCATCGACGCCGACGCAGCGGTGGCGCTCGCCGATACCGGTCCCGACGCGGTGCCCGACGGTCCCGCCGAACTCGACGCCGTACTCGACCGACTCGCCGACGCCGGTCTCGACGCCTACGCGTCCGACCTCACGACCCGCGACGTCGCGCACCTCGGCTTCCGGGCCGTCCGCGTCCTCGTTCCCGACGCCCAGCCGCTCTTCTTCGGCGACGCCTACTTCGGCGCGCGCGCACGCGACGTGCCCGAGCGGTTGGGGTTCGAGACCCGCCTCGACCGGCGACACCACCCGTTCCCCTGAGGGAACACGGTCAATCGGGGATCTCCCCGCCCGTCTGGTGTCCGCACGCCGTTCGGTCCCGCTTGCTCACGGGTCGTTCCTCACGGCGTCGCCGTTCGGGTCCCGGTCCCAGCGGGACCGCGCTCTCCCCGTTCGCTCGTTCTCGCGTGTCGCTCTCCCCGTTCGCTCGTTCTCGCGTGTCGCTCTCCCCGTTCGCTCGTTTGTTCGGCGGGCCCTCGCTTCGCTCGGTCCCGCCTACACCCCAAAGGTCGCCCGGAGCATATCGCGCGTGCCGGGACCGAGACCGACGGCGAGCACCGCGACGAGCAGGAGGACCGTGTAGCGCGGGTTCTCCTCGTACATCTTCGCGTCGAAGAGCGAGACGACGAACGTCGCGGCGACGATCTTCACGAGGAGGAACGGCCACGCCGCGCCGATGGCGTCCGTCACCGAGTGCGGGAGGACTCCCTCGGTGAACCGGACGATGAACCGGTTCACGGGGTGCTTCGGGGTGAGGTCGTACGGCAGTCCGAGTTCCTTCCCGAAATCGAGACCGAGGACGTTCGACGCGCCGTCGATCGCGTGGCCGAAGATCACGAGCACGCCCGCGATCCCCGACCCGGAGAGGACGCCGGGCGCGTGGCGCGTGAGCAGCCAGTAGTCCGCGGCGGTGACCGCGCCCGCGATCAGGTACGTCAGGATCGTGAACACCGGGTGGAAGGAGACGTTCGGGTCCGTGACGACGAGTGCGCAGAGGTACGCGAGCGTGAGGGCGAGCAGGCCCGTCCCGAAGGCGAACAGCGGGCGCTCGTAGCCCGCGGTGCGCCCGGTGCGCGCGAGCCACACCGCGAGGAGGAGCGCGACCAGCGTCAGCGCGAAGACGGTGACGTAGATGACCGGGCTGATGATGAGCGCGTTCAGCGGGTAGTGGATGAGCGACGTCGGGACCGTGTCATCCGCGTCCTCGACGACGCGGAGCGCGCCGCCGAACAGCATGAACGGGAAGAGCGCGTAGAGGAGGGAGTACTCCTCACCGACGTCGAGTCGCCGGATGAGGAAGACGACGCCCGTGAGCATGAACACCAGCGTCAGCGCGTATCCCGCCTCCGAGACGAGGGTGTACCCCGGCTCGGCGACGATCCCCGACGCCGCCGCGCACTTCGCGTTCTCGTAGAGGAGCGTCCGTGCGCCGCCGTCCCAGACGACGCACGCGGCGCTGTGCGCGTCCGCGTACACCGGACCCCAGAAGTAGTGCCAGACGAACCCGCCGTAGACGCGATCCGGGAAGGCGAGCGACCCGCCGACGAGGGCGACGACGGCGACGCCCAATATCGCCGTCCACGCCCGCTCCGCATCCGATTCGGGGAACCCCATGCGAGGTACACGCACGAGGCGTCCCTTACCGGTTCCGATCCGAGCCGCACCGTACGCACAGCGCCGCACCGCACCGTACGCACAGCACCGTACCGTACGCACAGCGCCGCACCGCACCGTACGCACAGCGCCGCACCGTACCACGCACAGCGCCGCACCGTACGCACCGCGACACATCGGCGCCCGCCAGCTCTCGTGGCCGGCTACTCCAGCGCCGTCCGCGCCGTCTCGACGAGCGCGTCGTGCGCGGTGTCGTTCGAGGCGATGAGTCCGGTGGCGTCCGGCGTCCAGCGCTCGCCGTGGACGTCCGACACCGTCCCGCCGGCCGCGCGGACCATCGCGACGCCCGCGACGGTGTCCCACGGGTGGCTCGGCACCGCGGAGACCGCGGCCTCGATCTGCCCCGAAGCGACCATCGCGAGCGTGGCCTGCGCGCTCCCGAAGCGCCGGATATCGCCGTAGTCCGCGATGAGATCGCGGCAGAGCGCACCGAGCGCGGGCGCGGAGTCGCGCGACCACCGGAGCGTCGGCGCGACCGTGAACGTCTCCGGATCGCTCGCCGCGCTCACCGACACCGGCTCGCCGTTCAGCGTCGTCTCCTCGCCGTCCGTCACGTACACGTCGTCGAGCGCCGGCAGGACGTTCGCCGCCGCGACCGCCTCGCCGTCCACGGCCGCCGCGACACTCGTCGCCCAGATCGGCACCCCGGAAACGAAGTTGCTCGTCCCGTCGATCGGATCGACCACCCAGCACGGTCCCGACTCCGGGATCTCCTTCAGTTCGTCCTCCTCCTCGCCGACGACCGCGACCGCCGCGTCCGACTCCCGAATCACGTCGATGACCGCGCGCTGGGCGTTCCGATCGAACGCGGTCACCACATCCGTCTTCCCGGCCTTCGTCTCGACGTCCATCTCCGTTCGGAACCCACCGATCGCGACCTCCGCGCCAGCCGTCGCCGCCGCCTCCGCGACGGCCGTCTGATCGTCCATACGGGGGCAACCCGCGCGGTCGGCAAAGGGATTCGGGTCGACGCGCAGAGCCGTCGCTACACGGGCGGTCGCGATAGGAAGGTTGTGCGAGGGAAGTCCGTCCTGCGGACTTCCGCACGATAGGTGCGTCGCCACACCGTGACGTGCGAGGGAAGGGATTCGAACCACGGTCGGAGGAAACCTCCTCACTGGCTCGAACCTTCCACGCACCGTCACAGGGCGACGCCCTGAACGTGCGAGGGAAGGGATTCGAACCCTCGAACCTCTACAGGAACGGATCTTGAGTCCGTCGCCGTTGGCCGAGCTTGGCTACCCTCGCGCGCACTTCGTGGGTGGGGGTTGGAGGGCCTTAACCGCGCTGTTTCGCGCTCACTCGACGCGTTCGGCGTACGCGTAGTCGCGCTCGCTCGCGACGGGCCGCTCGCCGTCGAGCGTCACACCCCACTCCTCGATCTCGGTGGGGTCGTCGAGCGCCGCACCAATTGTCTCGCGGACGTCGCGGACGTCCACGCCGTAGTAGTCGACGGGCACGCCCGCGAGGTACTGGCGCGCCGTCCCGAAGAGCGAGCGCATGCCGGCGTCGTCCTCGAAGTCGGCGTGCTTGTACGCGCCCGCGGCGACCTGCACCATCCCGTGCAGAAAGGCGCTCTCCGTGGTGCCGCGCCCGTAGTTGTACCACTCCGCCTCGAAGCAATCGTGGGCGGCGTGGTACGCGCCCGCGTTGTGGAGGCGGACGCCGTGGACGACCGCGCGGCGCAGCGTCCCGTGCTCCCAGCCGTTCGACGCGCGGCGCTCGCGCGCCCACCCGGCGGGCGAGTCGCCGATGGGTGGCGCGACCGTGTCGTCGCGCGTGTGATCGTTCACGGTTCTCACGGAAGGCTATCGCCTCACGCCACCTAACCGCGTCGGAGGGACACGCCGAAGCCGACTTGGGCGCGCGTCCCGTATCACGATGCGAATGCGCGTAGTCCAACTGGGCGAGGGCATGCCGGAGGTGTCCATCGTCGGCGGCATCCACGGCGACGAACCCTGCGGCGTCCGCGCCATCGAGCGTCTCGAATCCGACGCTCCGGACCTCGAACGGCCCGTGAAGCTCGTCGTCGCGAACGAGCGCGCGCTCGAACGCGGCGTCCGCTACGTCGACGCCGACCTCAATCGCTCGTTCGACGACGACGTTCCCGAAGACGCCCACGAGCGACGCCTCGCGGAAGCACTCGCCGACGAGATCGAGGGGACGACCGCGCTCTCGATCCACTCGACGCAGAGCCACGCCGACCCGTTCGCCGTCTCCGACGGTCGCCAAGAACACGTCCGCGAGATCGTCCCGCAACTCTCCGTCGCCGCCCTCGTCGACGTCGAGGAGTTCGGCGGTGGTCGGCTGTTCGCCGCGAACGCGGACATCATCGAGGTCGAGGCGGGCTTGCAGGGATCCGAGACCGCCGCGGAGAACGCCTACACGCTCGCACGCGAACTCCTCACCGCAACGGGCGTCCTCCCGGGAGACACCGTGCCGCACGAACTCCCGACGTTCCGAATGGGCGATCCCATTCCGAAACCCGAAGCCGACGAGTACGAGGTCTTCGTCGAGAACTTCCAAGAAGTCGAGGCGGGCGAGACGTTCGCGGCCGCGGACGGCGAACCGCTCGTCGCCGACGAGACGTTCTGGCCCGTCCTCCTCTCGTCGTACGGGTACGAAGAGCAGTTCGGCTACGAGGGCGAGCCCGCCCCGAACATCGGTCAGTCCCCCTCGGAGGGCGCGAACTCCACGAGCGTCAACTCCCGGTCGAGCGCGCAGTAGTCCTGCGGCGGATCGCCGACGATCTCGTCGATCTTGTACTCCGCGTCCATCTCGGCGCCCTTCGGCACGCAGTACTCGTGGCCGGGGCAGTCGACGTGCGGGCACGGGCCCGCGAGCTTCCCCTTGCTGCCCGCGTACGCGCCCTTCGACGGCACCGCGGCCGTGATCGACGCCGGCTCGACCTCGACGGCGCGGACGCCGTCGTCGTGGACCGCGCAGTCGAGCGTCTGGCCGCCGTCGCGGACGTCCGTCACCGTGTAGCGGACGCCCTCCTCCAGCGTGAGACACTGCTTTCGGTACGGGCAGCCCTCGCAGGCGTCCGATTCGCCCCGATAGACGAACTCGGTGCCCTCGGACGCGAGCGCCGTCCCGAGGAGCGTGATCATGGGCGTCCCGAGGTCCCGGGAGCGGTTAAGCCTCCCGTCGCGCTCGCGTTCCGTCCCGCGCGGCCCCACGGTTTTTCGAGCCGCCGCGCGAAGCGCGACGCGTGCGTCTCCTGCTCTGCGGCCCGCCCGGTGCCGGCAAGAGCACGCTCGCGACGCGCCTCCAGTGGCGCCTCGCACGGCGGTCCGTCGGCTGCGCCGTCTACCGCTCCGACGACTACGCGCGACGCACCTACGAACGCCTCCACGAGCGCGCCCGCGCGCCGCGGGACTGCATCGTCGACGCCACCTTCCACCGGCGCGCGTGGCGCGAGCGCTTCCGCGAGCTCGCCGACACCCGCCTCGTCCACGTCACCGCCGACCGCGACACCTGTCTGCGGCGCGACCGGGCGCGCGACGGTATCGGCCGCGCGGGCGTCGAGGCGGTGTACAGCGCTCTCGAAGAAGCGCCGCCGGACGCCGATTTCACGCTCGACACCGAGATCCTCCCCGTCGAGACCGCACTCGACCTCCTCGACGCGCGCGTCCGCGAGTGGTACGACCTCCGCCCCGGACGCGCCGTCAGCCCGTTAGCTCGTCGAGGCGACTGAGATACGACTCGGGGGGCTGCGTCGCGTACACGCCGTCGAAGCCGACGTCACCCCGCGAAAATCGCCGGGCGGCCTCGACGGCGGCTTCGGCGGCCGCCGCGCGCGTCTCGTGACTCGACTCCAGCGCGCGGACGTGCACTTCCGGTTCGAGCGTGCACGCGACGTGCCAGCCGTCGCTCGGCTCGCCCCCGCGGCGCATCGGCACGTCCGGCGCGCGCGTCGAGACGTAGATCGTGGGGAGGCGCGCCGCGTCGTACGCCTCGCCCTCGAAGACGTCCGGGCGAAAGACCACCACGGCCCGCCCGCCGTCGTCGTTCCACACCGCCCAGTCGTCAGGGAGGTCCTCGAACGCCATGCGCGGGACTGCGCGACGACACCGGGTAGCCCTGTCGAATCACGGCTCGTCCAGCCACGCCGTCCCCCGCGCCGCCAGCACCGCGATCGCGCCCGCGAGCGCGACGATCCAGCAGCACGCCGAGACTCCGGGCGACTCCGCCGGCAGACCGGCCGCCCCCGCGAGCGCCTGCGCGAGCACGAACCCGACGAACGTCAGGAGCGCGAGCGACCACACCGGTCCGCTCCGCAACCGTGGTTCGCTGACGTGCGCGACGAGCGCGACCGCCGCCGCCACCGCGGCGTCACGACCGGCGCGTTCATCACGCCGACGACCGGCGCCGCGACCCGCATCACGATCCCCGCGAGGAGGATCGAGCACGCGAACCAGAGGCTGACGAGCCGGCGGACGGAGCGTCTGGAGGGCATCGATCCGAGAGACGCGCGTAAGCGACGAAAAGGCTCGGGACCGACGCCGTCGCTCGTCACGTAGCGTCACGAAGGAAGGGAGTGCTCGGTCAGGGATTTGGGATTTGAACCACGGTCGTTCCGCTTCGCTTCACTCACTGATTCAAATTTGAACCACGGTCGTTCCGCTTCGCTTCACTCACTGATTCAAACCCTTCCCGTCGCTCATCGGCATCGCGCTGCTCCGCAGAATGATGCTCGGTCAGGGATTTGAACCCTGGTCGTCGGCTGTCTTCGAAAACCAGCCAGTTTATTTCAGCTTGAAACTGTCTGAAGTTTTCCCGAAAGGCCAACATGATTGGCCGGACTACACCAACCGAGCGTACCGTCGGGACGCGCCCGACTCACTTCTACCGAATCGCGGGTGAAACTTAAATCTCACCAATTCCATCCGGGTGTTCATCTGGTGGCGCATACCATGGTATCTCGCCGCGTTCGGTCCTCCGATGGCACGGAGCGCAGAGGAGAACGGCATTCTCCAAGAGATGCGCGTCCGTATTCGTTTGTTTCTGACCCCTTCGCGCCCGTACTGCCTGACGAATCGTCGACCCGCCTCCGGGAGGTTCGTTTCGAGGTCTCACAGCAGGGCGAAACGATACGTCGAACGGGTGACTGCTTGGAGTTGCTGTCCGTCGCGCGGGCGGATTTGCGCCCACGGCCGCGAGTGCGATAGTGCGTCCCGTGGTGTCCGGTACCGTCCCGTTCTCGGCAACGCCGAGCGATTCCAGATGGCCTTTAGCCCTCGCGAACGTCCGTTCGATGTAATGTCTCCTCTCTCGACACTGCGGCGTTTCCGCCCCGGCGTGTTGGCGGCGGCGTTCGCGACCTACGTGGTGTTCCTCGGGATCGGCGTGGTCGATCCCGTCCTCCCGACGATCGCCGAAGCGATGGGTGCCTCGCACACGATGGTCGAACTGCTGTTCACGAGCTACATCCTCGTCATGGCGCTCGCGATGCTCGTCTCCGGGCCGATCGCCACGCGGCTGGGCGATAAGCGGACGATGACGCTCGGCGTCGCGTTCGTCGTCGTCTTCGCCGGTCTCTGCGGGCTCGCGCCGTCGATCGACGCGCTCGCGCTCCTGCGCGGCGGCTGGGGGCTCGGAAACGCCCTCTTCACGACGACGGTGCTCGCGATCATCGTCGGTCTCTCGCGGGGCGACACCGCCTCCTCGATCACGCTCTTCGAGGGCGCGCTCGGGATGGGCATCGCCTCGGGACCGCTCATCGGGGGCTTCCTCGGTTCGCTCTCGTGGCGCTACCCCTTCTTCGCCGCGGCCGCGCTCGCCGCCGTCGGTCTCTGCATCACGGTGTTCACCGTCGAATCCCCCGAGACCGCGGAGAGCGAGCAGAGCGTTCGGGACGTCCTCGGGGCGCTCCGACACCCGGCGGTGATCGGGAACGCGCTCGTCGGTCTCCTCTACACGTTCGCCTTCTTCGTCGTCCTCGCGTACACGCCGCTGACGCTCGACCTCGGCGCGATCGGTCTCGGTCTCGTCTTCTTCGGCTGGGGGGCGTTCCTCGCGCTCGGGTCGGTCGTCGTCTCCAGCCGCCTCGTCTCGCGCTACGGCGCCGTCACGACGATGGCCGGCACGCTCACCGCGTTCGTCGTCATCCTCGCCGCGATGGGCGTCGCCGGTCCGTCCGCGCGGATCGCGCTCGTCGTCGTCTCCGGGCTCTGCTGTGGCATCTCGAACGCCGTGCTCACGACGCTCGCCATCGAGGTGTCGCCGTTCTCGCGCTCGATCTCCTCGGCCTCGTACAACTGCCTGCGCTGGTCTGGCGCGGCGGTCGCGCCCGTGCTCTCCGGCTACCTCGGCGGGCAGTTCGGGTCGGCGACTCCGTTCTTCCTCGGCGCGGCCGTGGTCGCGCTCGCCGTCGTCGGACTCCTCACCAGCGGTGACACGCTTCGAACTGCGGTCGCGGCGCCCGAGGATGCCGTCGGTGCGGACTGACTGACTCCCCCTTCGAACTACTTGCCCTCGAACGTCGGCTCGTGGTCGCCGAGGTACGCCGCGACGCCCTCGACGATGTCCTCGGTGTTCAAGAGCTGGCCGAACGCGTGCGCCTCGACTTCGAGACCGGCCTCGCGGCTCTGGCGGCCCGCGCGGATCGCGCGCTTCGTGTAGCGCTGCGCGATCGGCGGGCCGGCGGAGAGGTCGCGTGCGACATCGAGCGCGCGCTCCGTCACGTCGTCGCCGTCGACGACTTCGTTCACGAATCCGTAGGTCGCCATCGTCTCCGCGTCGTAGCGCGCGGCGGTCAGGATCACCTCCGTCGCGCGGCTCTCGCCGATCAGATCCGGGAGGCGCTGCGTGCCGCCCCACCCCGGGAGGAGACCGAACTCGTGTTCGGTCTGTCCGAGTTCGGCGTCGTGTGCGGCGACGCGGAGATCGGCCGCGGCCGCGAGCTCCATCCCCCCGCCGAAGCAGTCACCGCCGATGCCGGCCACGACCGGCATATCGCATTTCTCCAGCGAGGCGAACGCCCGCTGTCCCTTCCGCGCGAGTTCGACGCCGTCGATGGCGTCCGCGTCGCCCGCGATCCGCTGGACGTCCGCGCCCGCGCTGAACGCGCCCTCGCCCGCGCCCGTGAGGAGGATCGCGCGCACCTCCGGGTCGTCCTCCAGCGTCTCGACGGCCTCGACGAGTTCGTCGAGCAGGTCGCGCGTGATGGTGTTTCGGCGGTGGGGGCGATCGAGCGTGACGTGCCCGACGCGATCGACGATCTCGATCGAGAGGTCGCTAAAGGACTCCGAGTCGGTCTCGGAGAAGTCGTTGTGGAAGTTCTCTCCCGCGCCCGCGCGCTCGACGAGCGCCTCGGCTGGCGCGTAGCGCGGTGCGTCGGCCTGTCGTTCCGCGAGCGTCTCGTAGAGCGACGTGAGTCCCGCCCGATCGGCGAGCGTCCCCGGTCCCTCCGGAAATCCCGCGCCGAGCATCAGCGCCTCGTCGATCTCGGTCGGCGACGCGACGTCCGCGCCGACGAGTTTCGCCGTCTCGTTCGCCATCACCGCGAGCAGGCGTCGCTCGACGTCCTCGCGGATCGCGTCCGATGAGATCTCGGACGACGGACGGCCCTCCTCGTCGTAGCCGTAGAACCCGGCGCCCGTCTTCTCGCCGAGGTCGCCCGCCTCGACGTGCTCGGCGAGGAGCGGGCACGGCTCGTAGGCCGGCCCGAACTCCTCGTGGAGGTAGCCGAGCACGTCCGCCAGCACGTCGAGACCGATGTCGTCCGCGAGGCGGAGCACGCCGCTCGGGAGACCGATGCCGTAGCGCGCGGTCGCGTCCACCTCTTCGGCGCTCGCGACGCCATCGTGGACGAGCCACGCCGCCTCGTTCAACAGCGGGGCGACGACGCGATTGACGACGAAGCCGGGTTCGTCGCGCGAGATCCGCATCGGCGTCTTCCCCATCGCCCGCGCGAGCGCCATCACCGTCTCGACCGTCCCGTCGTGGGTGTACGCACCCGGAGTGACCTCGACGAGCTGCATCCGGACCGGCGGATTGAAGAAGTGCATCCCGCAGAAGTCCTCCGGGCGCTCGATCACCTCAGAGAGTTCCGTCACGGAGAGCGCGGACGTGTTCGTCGTCAGGATCGCCTCCTCGCCGAGGTACTGCCCGACCTCTCGGTAGACGTTCCGCTTCACGTCGCGCTTCTCCGGGACGGACTCGATCACGCGTCCGCGTCGCTCACCGCCGCCTCCATCTCGACGACCGGCTCGATCCGATCGAGCGCCGCGTCCGCCTCGTCCGTCGTCACCTCGTCGCGCTCCGCCAGCTCTGAGAGGCTCGCCTCGATCCGCTCGTGGCCCGCGCGCACGAACTCCTCCTTGATGTCCCGCAGCGCGACGTCGAAGCCGGCGAGCGCCGCGACCTCCGCGATGCCGTGGCCCATCGTCCCGGCGCCCAGCACCGCGACGGTCTCCACCTCCTCTAAGTCCATGTCCGACCCACCGCGGCCGCCACCCTGAACGTTGTGCCCGTCCCCGATCGGCGCTCCTCAGTCCCGGTCCCCGGCCGAACGCTCACGCCGTGCAGGAATCCCCCGCTCTTCAGGGCGAGTGAGGGTGTCACGTGGACGCGCCCCGTTCTCCCGGCGTGGACCGGCCGGCCCTCCCCGTCGTCGTCGCCTGGCGAAGCCTCATCGCTGCGCCGACCGTCGCGCTCGGTGCGCTCGCCGGCGCGGCCCTCCGCGCGCTCCGACAGACGTAGGCCGCCGCGGTCCCTGCATCCGATATGGCCGAGTCCGACACCGACGACCCGTACGCCGTCGTCCGCGGCGACGACGCCCTCCGCACGCTCTACGAGGAACACGGCGATCTCGGTCCCGAGCGCGCCGCCGACCCCTTCGAGCGCCTCGTCGTCGCCGTCACGAACCAGTCCGTCTCGCTCGAATCCGCCGCCGCCGTCCGCGAGCGCCTCCGCGAGCGCGTCGACTTCGCCCCCGCCGGCCTCCGCGACGCCGACGACGCGACGCTCCGCGACGCCGGCCTCAGCGACACGAAAGTCCGGGCCCTGAACGAACTCGCCGAGCGCTACCCCGACGGCATCGTCCACGACGACTTCGCCGACCTGTCGAACGACGACGTGCGCGCCGAACTCGGCGCCGTGTACGGCGTCGGCGACTGGACCGCGAACATGTTCCTCCTCTTCGCGCTCGGCCGCGCGGACGTCTTCCCCGTCGGCGACCTCGGCGTCCGCAAGGGCATGCAGACCCTCTACGGCCACGAGACGCGCGCCGAAATGCGCGACTACGCGGAGACGTGGGCACCCTACCGGAGCTACGCGACGCGCTACGTCTGGAAGGCGCAGGGTGACTGACGCCCGCTATCACCTACTCTTCGCCGAATTCCTCTTCCTCCTCGTCCTGATCGGCCGACGCGTCGTCCTCGAAGCGCCGGGTGACGTCCACCTGATAGTGCTCGAGGATGTCGCGCCCGAGGAGGAGCGGGTAGTCCATGTGCGAGCGGTCCTCCAGCGAGGCCGCGACGGTGTGTCTGTCGCCGCCGACGCCGACGACGATGTCCACGACGGGCCGGGACTTCCCGGCCTTCACGCTGCCCGACTTCACCTTCGTCATCGACTTGATCGGGCCGGCGCCGATCTTCGCCGCGAGCTTCGTGTCGATGGAGGTCCGCGACGCGCCCGTGTCCGACTTCGAGACGACGCGCTCGGTGCCGCTCGTCCCCGAGACGAGCACCTCCTCGGTGTAGCCGACGACCTGTCCGGGTTCGACCGGCTCGACGGCCTTCCGCGGCATCCCGCTCGGCGTCGAGGTGTCGAAACGCGAACGCAGGTCCGCGACGGCGTCGTCGTCCACCGCGCCGCCCGCCTCCTCGATGGCGAGACGCGCGATGTCCGGGGCGGGGCTGACGCCCGTCGCCTCGAAGAGACCCTTGAAGCCCGCGGTGGGATTGACTTCGAGGACGAACCAGCCGTCCTCGCCCTCGACGATGTCGACGCCCGCGTAGTCGAGACCGACGACCTCCGCGGACTCCGCGGCCATCTCGCGGACCTCGTCGGGGAGGTCGTCGACGCCCTCGACGGTCCCGCCGAGCGCGACGTTCGTCCGCCAATCGTTCTCGGGAGCGTAGCGACGCATCGCCGCGACGACCTCACCGTTCACGACGTAGACGCGCAGATCCGCGTGTTCGGCGTCGTCGCGCTCGATGAGCGATTGGAGGAAGGCGTAGCGCTCGCCGACGACGGGGTTGACCTCCTCGTCCCGACCGACCTTCCACGTCCCGCCGCCGTGCGTTCCGATCGCGGTCTTGTAGACGGCTTCGTCCCCGAAGCGCCCGCGAGCGTCGTTCATCGCGTCGGCGTCGAGCGCGAGGTGGGCGTCCGGGACGGAGATCCCGGCGCGCGTGAGCGCCGCGGCCGTCGCGAACTTGTGGAACGCCGTCAGGACGTGCTGGGGTTCGTTCAGCGTCGGGCGCAAGCGTGCGAGCGTGCTCGCGATCCCGAGGAGTTCACAGGGCTGTTCGGTGTTCGAGAGCAACAGGCGGTTCGCCACGACGTCGACGTCGGGATCGAGGGTCGCCTCACCGTCGTCGAGGGAGACAGTGAGGGTCTCCTCGCGGAGCCAGACGCCGCGGTGGCCGAGGGCTTCGACGGCGTTGAGGATCGCCTTCGTCTCCTTGCTCGTGTGGAGGCTGAGCACCCCGACGGTCACGGGATCGTCGGTCATCGGCCGTAGTTCGCCCCGGACACGCCAAAACGATGCCGGTGCGTCGAAGCGAGGGAGCGACCGACGGACGGCGCGCCGATCGTGCCCGCTCCTTTATGCGCCCCCCGACCGGAGAGCGGGACATGGCAGACGGCGCGTTCACCTACACCGACGGCCGGGTCGAACCCGGGGAGACGCGGAACCTCCGATACGCCATCAGCGAGACGTATCTCGGCGATCCCGTCCGAGTGCCGGTGACGATCCGCAACGGCGACCGGCCCGGGCCGACCGTCTTCCTCTCCGCCGCCATCCACGGCGACGAACTCAACGGCATCGAGGTCGTCCGGACCGTCGCGCAGGACTGGCCGGACGCGAACCTCCACGGCACGCTCGTCTGCCTTCCCGTCCTGAACGTCCCGGGCTTCATCGCCCAGCAGCGCTACCTCCCCGTCTACGATCGCGACCTCAACCGCTCGTTCCCGGGGAGTCGCTCGGGGACGAGCGCCGACCGGATGGCCGCCCGCCTCTACGACGAGTTCATCGAACCCTGCGACTACGGTCTCGACTTCCACACCTCGACGCGCGGACGGACGAACATGCTCCACGTCCGCGCGGACATGGACGACCCCGACGTCGCCCGGCTCGCGCGCGCGTTCGGATCGAATGTCATCATCGACGGCGCCGGTCCCTCGGGGTCGCTTCGCGGCGCCGCCTGCGAGGGCGGAACGCCGACCGTCACGGTCGAGATGGGACAGGCGCATCGATTCGAGCGCGGGTTCATCGACCGCGCGCTCGACGGCGTCGCCTCCGTCCTCGCCGAGTACGACTGCCATCCCGCCGAACCGGTCCGCTGGCCCGGGTGGCGGACGGTCGTCGAGCGCGATCAGAAGACGTGGCTCCGCGCCGACGCCGGCGGGATCGTCGAGCTGCTCCACGACCGGGGCGACCTCGTTCGGGCGGGCGACGTCGTCGGCACCGTCACCAATCCGTTCAAGACGGAGACGGTGCGCATCACCGCCCCCTTCGACGGGCTGCTCGTCGGCGTGCTCGAGAACCCCGTCGTCTATCCGGGGAATCCGCTCTGCCACCTCGTCGAACTCGACGAGCCGACCATCCGGGCGTACGAACGCGTGCAGAGCGGGACGATGCCGGAACGGCCCTGAGAGTGCATGTCGGCTCGCGAACGCGCGGCGTTCGGTATCGTCCCCCATCGTACCGGGTTAGAAACTTCTATGTGCGCCCGGTCAGGAGGTTTCCATGGTATGAGTCAGTCGCACAATCGGGGCCTCGTCGAGGACTTCGGCCGCTGGCGGGAGTTCTCGGCCGGCATGTGGGCTTGGGTGTTCCACAAGTTCACCGGATGGGTGCTCATCGGGTATCTGTTCACCCACATCGCCGTTCTCAGCTCGGCGCTGAACGGTGACGCCGCGTACACCCAGACCCTGCAGGGCCTCGAACAGCTAGCCGTCGTCCGCGTGCTGGAGGTCGGTCTCCTCGCCGTCGCCGCCTTCCACATCCTCAACGGGATCCGCCTCCTCTTCATCGACCTCGGTGTGGGGACGGCCCTCGACACGCAGGAGAAGAGCTTCTACGCGTCGCTGATACTCACGGGTATCATCGTCGTCGTCAGCGTCCCCGTCTTCTTGGAGGGTCTCTAAATGGCAGAGCGCTACTCCTCGTTCAGCAGCGGGAGCACGCGCTGGTTCCTCCAGCGCGTCACGGCGGCGTTCCTCGTCGTCACGCTCGCCTTCCACTTCCTCCTCCTCCACTTCTTCCACCACGCCCCGGAGATCACGTTCTCCGGGAGTCACGCACGGTACAGCGTCCCCGCGTACTTCGTCACGATGGTGCTGTTCCTCGCCGCCGCGACCTTCCACGGCACCAACGGGATCTACAACGCCCTCGTCAATCAGGGCGTCACGGGCACGCCGAAGCGCGTCGCGAAGTGGGTGCTCGTCGTCGCCGGCGTCCTCGTCTTCGTACAGGGGATCCGCGTCGCGCTCGCCCTCACGGGTGGTGCATAACAATGAGTACACAGACACCAGACACCGACGACTCCGACCCGCAGGCAGAACGGATGGCCCGCAAGGACGAACGCGCCGCCGAGCGCGAGGAAGCCGCCTCGACGCCCGACGTCGGTGACGACGCGATCACGCTCAAGGTCTTCCGCTACGATCCCGAGGTCGCGGACAAGCAGGAGCCGCGCTTCGACACCTTCCACGTCCCGCGCGAGCCGGGGATCACCGTCCTCGACGCCCTGATCTACGCCCGCGACACCTACGACTCCAGTCTCACCTTCCGGCACTCCTGCCGGCAGGCCGTCTGCGGGAGCGACGCCCTCTTCATCAACGGGAGCCAGCGTCTCGGCTGCCAGACGCAGATCGCGGACCTCAACGATTCCGAGACCGTCCGCGTCGAACCGCTCCCCCACCGCGAGGTCGTCAAGGACCTCGTCGTGGACATGGATCACTTCTACGACCAGATGGACGCCGTCGAACCGTACTTCAGTCCGAAGGAGGACCCCGACGGCGAGCAGCTCCAGTCGCGCGAGAACCGCGAGAAGATCAAGATGAGCACGCGCTGCATCTGGTGTGGCGCCTGCATGTCCTCTTGCAACGTCGCCGCGGGCGACAACGAGTATCTCGGTCCCGCGGCCATCAACAAGGCCTACCGGTTCTACTTCGACGAGCGCGAGGGCGAGGACAGACAGGAAGAACGCCTCCGTATCATCGAGCAGGAGCACGGCGTCTGGCGCTGTCAGACCCAGTTCTCCTGTACGACCGTCTGTCCGAAGGACATCCCGCTCACCGAGCACATTCAGGAACTGAAGCGCGAAGCGGTGAAGCAGAACCTCAAATTCTGGTGATATACTAATGTACGAACACGACGTGATCGTCGTCGGTGGTGGCGGGTCGGGACTCCGCGCGGCCATCGGCGCACACGAAGCCGGTGCGGACGTGGCGATCGTCACGAAGCTCCACCCGGTCCGCTCGCACACGGGCGCGGCCGAGGGCGGCATCAACGCGGCGCTCCGCGAGGGCGACGACTGGGAACTGCACGCCTACGACACCGTGAAGGGCGGCGACTACATCGTCGACGCCCCCGCGGCCGAGACGCTCGCGCAGGACGCCCCGGAGAACGTCGTCCAGCTCGAGAACTGGGGGATGCCCTTCTCGCGCGAGGAGGACGGCCGGATGAGCCAGCGGCCGTTCGGCGGGCTCTCCTTCCCGCGCACCACGTACGCGGGCGCCGAGACCGGCCACCACCTCCTCCACACGCTCTACGAGCAGGTCGTCAAGCGGGGAATCACGGTCTACGACGAGTGGTACGTGACCCGCCTCGCCGTCACCGACGAGGACGACCCGAACGACCGCTCGTGTCACGGCGTCGTCGCGTGGGACATCCAGACCGGCGAGATCGAGGGCTTCCGCGGTCGGGACGGCGTCGTCCTCGCCACCGGCGGCGACGGACAGGTCTTCGATCACACGACGAACGCCGTCGCGAACACCGCCGACGGCGTCGCGATGGCGTATCGCGCCGGCGTCCCGATCGAGGACATGGAGTTCGTCCAGTTCCACCCGACCACGCTCCCCTCCACCGGTGTCCTCATCTCCGAGGGGACCCGCGGCGAGGGCGGCATCCTCTACAACGGCGAGGGCGAACGCCTCATGTACGAGTACGGCTACGCGACGAACGACGGCGAACTCGCCTCTCGCGACGTCGTCGCCCGCGGCGAACTCACCGAGATCAACGCGGGCCGCGGCGTCGACGACGAGTACGTCCACCTCGACATGCGCCATCTCGGCGAGGAACGCATCGTGGACCGCCTCGAGAACATCCTCCATCTCGCCGAGGACTTCGAGGGCGTGGACGGTCTCGAGAACCCGATGCCGGTCAAGCCCGGCCACCACTACGAGATGGGCGGCATCGAGACCAACGAGAACGGCGAGACCTGCGTCGACGGTCTCTACGCCGTCGGCGAGGCCGCCTGCGTCTCCGTCCACGGCTCCAATCGCCTCGGGGGGAACGCCCTCCCCGAACTCCTCGTGTTCGGCGCGCGCGCCGGCAAGCACGCCGCCGGCGAGGACCTCGGCGAACCCGAGATCCCGGTCGGCAAGACCGAGGGCGACGAGGGCATCGAGGAGAGCGACGTCGACTTCCCCGTCGAACCCGGCGCGCTCGCCGCGTCCTCCGCCGTCGTCTCCGGCGACAGTCCCGAGGGCGTCGTCGACGCCGCGCTCGAAGCCGAGACCGAGCGCATCGAGGGCCTCCTCGAGAAGGACGAGGGCGTCAATCACGCCGACGTCCGCTCGAAGATCCAGAAGTCGATGACGGACAACGTCAACGTCTTCCGCGAGGAGGGAGCCATCGAGGAGGCGCTCGAAACCATCCGCGAGGCCCGCGAGGAGTACGAGGACGTCTCCGTCGCCGACAAGTCCCGGACGTTCAACACCGACCTCCAGCACACCATCGAGACCCGGAACGTCATCGACACCGCCGAACTCATCGCGATGGGCGCGCTCGCCCGCGAGGAGTTCCGCGGCGCCCACTGGCGCAAGGAGTATCAAGAGCGCCGCGACGACGAGTGGCTCAAGCACACGATGATCTCGTGGAACGACGGCACGCCCGAACTCTGGTATCGCCCCGCGCTCCTCGAAGGCGAGAACCAGACGTACGAGCCGAAAGAACGCCACTACTAACGGACCGTTCACTGTGCGCGGCTTCGCCCGCGCCGGTAAAAGCTCCACCAAAACCGTCCGCACCTACGGGGGGGTCGGTCGGTCCACGCTCGCCCCGCTCGCGTGCCGGACCGCGACCCGAGTGGTTCGATAGAACCCGGTAGGGTCGCGGACATTCGCGGCTTCGTTCACCCTCCCTTCTCGAAGGATTCTCGAAGGATTCGCCCGCCCAGCCCCGCCTACGCCCGCTCGTCGAGACCGACGCCCGCGGCGATGCGCGCGTGGGAGTCGAGTGCCGTCTCGTGGTCGGGGACGACGTGCTGGATCATCACCTCGTCGACGCCGGCGCGCGCCGCGAGCTGGTCGAGGAGGCCGGCGAGCGTGTCGGGACTCCCGGAGATCGCGCGCGGCCACTCGTCGGCGTCGAGCGTCGCGGGCGTGGGATCGGGGACGCCGCCGAGTTCGTCGATCGCCGCCTCGATATCGGGCGTCGTGCCGGCCTCGCCGCGCGCGAGGCGCTGGAAGGAGGCTTCGGCGACCGCGCGGCGGCGCGCGGCCTTCTCGTCGGTTTCCGCGGCGACGGCGTTCACGGCGACCATTCCCTCGGGGTCGTCGGGTCCGCCGGGGAGGGTTCCGGGATCGAAGTGCTCGCGGTAGGTCTCGAAGGACGCCGTCGCGCGCTCGGGGCGGATGAACGCCGCGAAACAGTAGCGCAGGCCGAGTTCGCCCGCGATGGCGGCGCTCGACGGGTCGGAGCCGAGCACCCACGGGACGGGCGGGGCCGCGTCGGCGCGCGGGATCTCGATGTCCGCGTACGGGTGGCCCTCGGGATAGGCGTCGTGAAGGTGGCTGACGACGGCCTCGATCTTCTCGCGGTGGTCCTCGTCGGGGTTCGGGACGCGTCGCTCCGTGCCGAGCGCGCGATCCACGGCGGGCGAGTTGCTCGCGCGCCCCAGACCGGCGTCGATCCGGCCGGGCGCGAGGGCGTCGAGCGCGCCGAAGGTCTCCGCGGCCTTGAGCGGGCTGTAGTGGTTGAGCAGCATCGCGCCCGTGCCGAGGCGGATCTCGTCGGTCGCGCCCGCGAGGCGGCCGAGCAACACCTCGGGCGTCGTGCCGGCGAGGCGGTCGGCCATGCCGTGGTGCTCGGCGGTCCAGACGCGCTCGTAGCCGAGGCGCTCGGCCTGTCGCGCCGTCTCGACGGTATTCGCGTACGCGTCCGCCGCCGTGCCGTCCTCCGGGACGGGCGAGAGATCGACGATGGAGAGGTCCATGCCGGCGTTCGGGGACCGCGACCGATAACCGTTCGGCTCGGCGGCGACGTCGCCGGTGTCGGCCGCCGGATGGAAAGACAGGTAGTGCTAGAGGGCGGACCCCAGTGGGGATGCTACTCACAGGAACCGTCGTCGCGGACGCCGACACGGTCATCGACGACGGCGGCGTCGTCACCGAGGGGGATCGCATCGTCGCGGTCGGGGAGCGGGCCGACCTCGTCGAGACCTATCCCGAGCACGAACGGCGCTCGTTCGGCATCGTCGCGCCCGGTCTCGTCGGGGGCCACGTCCACTCCGTCCAGTCGCTCGGGCGCGGGATCGCCGACGACACCGAACTGCTCGACTGGCTCTTCGAGTCCGTGCTGCCGATGGAGGCGGGTCTCGACGCCGACGGGATGCGCGTCGCCGCACAGCTGGGCTACCTCGAGTGTCTGGAGAGCGGGACGACGACCGTGATCGATCACCTCTCGGTCAACCACGCCGCGGAGGCCATCGAAGCCGCGGGCGAGACCGGCATTCGCGCGCGTCTCGGGAAGGTGTTGATGGACCAGCGCTCGCCCGAAGCCTTGGAGGAGGACGCCGACGCCGCGCTCGCGGAGTCGGAGCGGCTCATCGAGCGGTACCACGGGTCGTACGACGACCGGATCCGGTACGCCGTGACGCCGCGTTTCGCCGTCTCGTGTACGGAGGCGTGCTTGCGCGGCGCGCGCGACCTCGCCGATCGGCACGACGGCGTGCGCATCCACACGCACGCGAGCGAGAACCGCGGCGAGATCGAGACCGTCGAAGAGGACACGGGGATGCGCAACCTCCACTGGCTCGACGAAGTGGGGTTGACGGGCGAGGACGTCGTGCTCGCACACTGCGTCTGGACGGACGAGTCAGAGCGCGAACTCCTCGCGGAGACGGGGACGCACGTCACGCACTGCCCGTCGTCGAACATGAAACTCGCCTCCGGGATCGCGCCGATCCGCGACTACGTGGAGCGGGGTATCAACGTCGCGCTCGGGAACGACGGGCCGCCCTGCAACAACACGCTCGACGCCTTCACCGAGATGCGACAGGCGAGTTTGCTGGGGAAGGTGGACGACCTCGATCCGACGACGCTCCCCGCGGAGACGGTGTTCGAGATGGCGACGCGCAACGGCGCGAAGGCCGCGGGCTTCGAGCGGGTGGGTAGGCTCCGCGAGGGATGGACGGCGGACGTCGTCGGGATCGACACCGACCTGACGCGCGCGACGCCGATCCACGACGTGCGCTCACATCTCGTCTACGCCGCGCACGGCGACGACGTCGTCTTCACGATGGTCGACGGACAGGTCCGCTACGATCGCGGCGGCTTCCCGGACATCGATGCGGACGCGATCCGCGAGGCGGCGCGCGAACACGCCGCCGCGATCGACGGCGCGCCGAGTCGGGCGTGAGCGACGCCACGAACGCGGGGTAGCGCCGGCGCTGTACGGGAGTCGTGGGAAATACGCGGCCTCGAGAAACGGTGAATCGGTGCTCGTGCGGTGCGTCTCAGCGGGGCGGCGTCGCCTACTGCTCGTACTCCTTGCGGTAGCCGCGGAACTCGGTGCGGTGGGCTTCCTCGTCGGCGAGGATGGTGGTCGCGAGGTCCTCCGTCACGGGGTCGTCGGCGTCCGCGGCGGCGTGGACGAGCGCGCGGTAGGTGTCGATAGCGTCGTTCTCGGCGTCGAGGACGCCCTCGATGACGGAGAGAACGTCCGTGGTGTCCGCGGGCGGCTGGAGGGTGTCCTGCGTGGCCTCGAACGCCCCGGAGCCGGGCGGGGCCTCCTCGAGTTGCTTCAGGCGATTGCCGAGCTCCTCCGCGTGGCCGAGTTCCTCCTGAATGTCGGTCTGGAGGGACTCCTTGATCTCCTCGGCGCGCACACCGTCGAGGACGATGGAGTTCGACATGTAGTTCATCACCGTCTCGATCTCGTCCTGATACGCCTTCTTCAGCAGTCGAATGACCTCGGCATCGGCCTCCGCGACTGTCTCTGTCGCCATGTGCGATCCTACGCGCGCGAAGTACGTATAAGCAGGGGGCGGATCGGGACGTACCATCGCGCCCATCGCGCCCATCGCCTCTCTCGCGCCTCGCGGTCAGCGCAGTTCGTCCATGTGCTCGACGCGACGCCGGACGAGATCGGCTTTGCCGACGTCGTGGCGGACGCGGAAGCCCGCGCCGAGACCGTCGAGCGCGGATTCGGCCTGCGCCTCCGCGGTCTCGATGGAGTCGCCGCGACCGACGACCGCGAAGGAGCGCGACGTCGTCGTGTAGACGCCGTCCTCGCGGGCGTCGACGCTCGCGTAGTAGAGCAGGGCGTCGCCGACGCTCTCCTCGTCGAGCGTGACTTCGGCACCGGCCTCGGGGTCCGTCGGATACCCCTCCGGGACGGCGTACTTGCAGACGGTGGCCTCTCCGGTGAAGTCGAGTTCGGGGAGCGATTCGCCGTCCCGCGCGGCGGTGAGGACGTCGAGGAACGGCGTGTCGAGGACCGGGAGCGTGTTCATCGCCTCGGGGTCGCCGAAGCGGGCGTTGAACTCGACGACCCGCGGGCCGTCGCTCGTGAGCATGAACTGGCCGTAGAGGACGCCGCGATAGTCGCCGAGCGCGTCGACGGTCGCCTCGATGATGTCGACGGCGGCGTCGTAGTCGGCCTCCGTCATGAACGGGAGCGTCGCGTCCGTGTCGCCGTAACTGCCCATTCCACCGGTGTTCGGTCCCTCGTCGCCCTCGTAGGCGCGCTTGTGGTCCTGCACGGCGGGCGTCGGGCGAACCTCGCCGTTCGCGACGAACGCCTGCACGGTGAACTCCTCGCCGACGAGGCGCTCCTCGATCACCCATTCGCCGTGACCGCTCTCGCGGACGTACTCCGCCGCTTCGGCGTGCGTCACCTGATCGCCGGTGACGCGAACGCCCTTCCCGCCGGTGAGGCCGGCGGGCTTGACCGCGGCGTCCTCGTCGTCCGCCGCGAGCGATTCGACGTAGTCCGCCGCCGCCGCGGCGTCGTCGAACGTCTCGAACCACGGCGTTCCCGGGATGTCGTGTTCGGCCATGAACTCCCGCTGGAACCCCTTGTCGGTCTCGATGCGCGCGTCGGCCCGTGTCGGGCCGAACGCGTAGACGCCGGTCTCCTCCAAGGCGTCCACGACGCCCGCCGCGAGCGGGCCCTCGGGACCGACGACCGCGAGATCCGCGTCGACGTCTTCCGCGTAGTCGACGACCGCGTCGGGGTCGGTCTCCTCACACGTCTCGACCGCTTCGGCGAGCGAGACGATACCCGGATTCCGGTTCGACGCGCAGGCGTAGAGGTCGCAGTCGTCGGCGAGCGCGCGCGCGATGGCGTGCTCGCGGCCGCCGCCACCGACCAGCAGGACGGTCTCTGTCATTGCCGGAGGGAGAAAGCACAGAGGTGTAAAGGTTGCTCTTAGTCTCCGACGTTATGTGCACGTCCGTGGCTACCAGTCGCGGCCGAGAACGCGCATGGTGACACGTCGCGGGCCTTTACCCGCGCCCGGCCCAATCACTACGTATGACCGACCCGACGGACCGCAACCGCCTCGATTCGGAGGCGAGTCCGTACCTCCAGCAGCACGCGGACAACCCCGTCAACTGGCAGCCGTGGGACGACGCGGCGTTCGAGGCCGCCGCGGAACGCGACGTGCCGGTCTTCCTCTCGATCGGCTACTCGGCGTGCCACTGGTGTCACGTGATGGCCGAGGAGTCCTTCGAGGACGAGGACGTCGCCGCCTCCCTCAACGAGCACTTCGTCCCCGTGAAAGTCGACCGGGAGGAGCGCCCGGACGTGGACGACCTCTACATGACCGTCGCGCAGTTGGCGACGGGCGGGGGCGGGTGGCCGCTCTCCGTCTGGCTCACCCCCGATAAGCGTCCGTTCTACGTCGGGACGTACTTCCCGCGCGAGGCGAGCGGGAACCAACCCGGATTCCTCGACGTCCTGCGCTCGCTCCACGAGCGCTGGGAGGCGGAGCGCGAGGCTGTCGAGGAGCGCGCCGACCAGTGGACGAGCGCCCTGCGGGGCGAAGTCGAATCCGTCCCGGATGCTCGCGAGGAACCACCGGGGAGCGACGTCCTCGACGCCGCCGCGTCCGCGGCCGTCGAGCGCGCCGACCGCGAACGCGGCGGGTGGGGAACGGACCAGAAGTTCCCCCAGCCCGGCCGGCTCCACGTCCTCCTGCGCGCGGCCGCTCGCGGCGACGACGAGGCGCGCGCCGTCGCGACGGAGACGCTGGACGCGATGGCGAACGGCGGCCTCTACGACCAGCTCGGCGGCGGCTTTCACCGCTACTGCGTCGACCGCGAGTGGACGGTGCCGCACTTCGAGAAGATGCTCTACGACAACGCCGAACTCCCGCGCGCGTACCTCGCCGCGTTCCAGCTCACCGGCGACGCGCGCTATCGCGACGTCGCGTGCGGCGCGCTCGACTTCGTCGCCGACGAACTCGCCCACCCCGACGGGGGCTTTTACAGCACGCTCGACGCCCGCAGCGAGGGCGAGGAGGGGACATTCTACGTCTGGACGCTCGACGAAGTGAGCGACGCCGTCGGGGACCCCGCGGACGCGACCGTCTTCGGCGCGTACTACGGCGTGACGCAGGACGGGAACTTCGAGGGGAGCACGGTGCTCACGCGCCGCCGCGACCTCGCCGACGTCGCCGACGACCTCGGAATGGACGAGTCGGAGGCCCGCGAGCGCCTCGAACGCGCCCGCGAACGGGTCCGAGACGCGCGGACCGAACGCGAGCGCCCGGCACGCGACGAGAAAGTCATCGGCGCGTGGAACGGTCTCGCGATACGGGCGTTCGCCGAGGCCGGTCTCGTCTGCGACGAACGGTACGCGGAGCGCGCCGTCGACGCCCTCGACTTCGTCCGCGAACACCTCTGGGACGCGGACGCAGCGCGCCTCTCGCGCCGGTACGCCGAGGGCGAGGCGACGGGCGAGGGCTACCTCGAAGACTACGCCTTCCTCGCGGCGGGCGCGCTCGCGACGTACGAGGCGACGGGCGAGTCCCGGCACCTCGCGTTCGCGTGCGATCTCGCGGACGCGCTCGTCGCCGAGCACTGGGACGAGAATTCGGAGACGCTCTACTTCACACCGGCGAGCGGCGAGGATCTCCTCGCTCGTCCGCAGGAACTCGCCGACCGCTCGACGCCCTCGTCGACCGGCGTCGCCGTGAGCGTCCTCGACGCCCTCGCGGCGTTCCGGCCGGAGCGCGCGTATCGGGAGGTCGCGGACGCCGTGCTCGCGACACATGCCGAGACGGTGGAGAACCGCCCGCTCACGCACCCGTCGCTCGCGCTCGCCGCCGCGACGCGCGAACGCGGTCGCCTCGAAATCACCGTCGCGGCGGACGAGATCCCGGGAGAGTGGCGCGACGCCATCGCGTCGCGATACCTCCCCGACCGCCTCCTCTCGCGCCGCCCGCCGACGGCAGACGGACTCGACACGCGGCTCGACGCGCTCGGGCTGGACGAGGCGCCGCCGATCTGGGCCGGACGGGAGGCGCGTGGCGACGACGCGACCACCGGCGACGGCACGCCGACCGCCTACGTCTGCCGGCGCGCGTGCTCGCCGCCGGTGACGAGCACGGACGAACTGATCGAGTGGGTGACGTCCGACTCGCCGTGAACGGCGCGGTTCGCCCCCTCGCAGAGAGACGGGTCTCGACTCCGCGAAGATTCGTCAGTCGCTGGCTTCGACTTCGCCGAGTTCCTCGACGAGGTGCGAGCAGGCGTCGGCTTCGGCGTCGAAACAGTTCGGACAGTCGGGTTCGCGCTCGATGATCATGTCGAGGCGGTCGGCGACCGTCTCGTCGATGACGGCCTCGAGTTGGCCGGCCTCCCCCCTGTAATCCTCGACTTCGAGGACGTTCGCGAGGAAGCGTTCGAGGACGCAGTAGGTCGCGAGCGCGTCCCGCGCGCGAGTCTCGCCGGCGTCGGTGAGCGTCGCGCCCTTGTACTTCTCATGGACGAGCAGGTCGCGATCCGCGAGCTTGCCCACCATCTCGTTGACGGACGCGGGGCTGACGCCGAGCCGATCGGCGAGCGCGCCGGTCGACGCCGGACCCTCCTCGATCTGCTGGACGAGGAAGACGGCCTTCAGGTACTGGTCTGCGGTGTTCACGATGCGTCCTCCGTCGTCGTGTCGTGTTTCATGCGCGTGACTCCATGAGTGCAGCGACCGCCTCGACGCCCTCGGCCTCCGCTTCGCGGATCTCCCGGAGCGTCGAGAGCAGCGTTTCCCGCTCGATACCGAACGTCACGTCGCTCGCCTCGACGGCTTCGATGAGATCGTCGTAGAACTTGTACGCCGTCTCCTCGCCGTTCAGCTGGTCGTAGAGGATGCCGTCGAAGTCGTTGGGTCCCGTCCGGGCGTACTGCTCTCTGACGAGCGCCCCGACGTCGATCGCGGCCTCCTCATCGCCGTCAAGCCGACTGACGAGTTCTTCGAGGCGCTCGCGATGCTCCGCTGACTCCTCGCGTGCCTCCTGAAGGAGGTCCTCGACGCGCTCGTCGCGCTCCTCGTCGGGCAGGCGCTGGTAGTGCTCGTACGCGCGCGCCTCGACGACCTCCTCCAGCACGATGCCGATCTGGAGGAGGCGGGCGAGCTGCCCGTCGGACTCCACCCGCGAGGCGACGCTCACGGTGTTCCCTCTCGGTGTGCTCCCGATCGCATATCACTCCGTATGGGGAGCGAGCACCTAAGCGCTTTCACCGACGGGCGACGACCCGAGAGAAGAGGAGAACGGCCGAGAAAGTAGACGGCCCGAGACGTCAGTCTCGGAGACGCTCGTGGATGCGCTCCTCGAGGTCCTCGCGGAGTTCCGCGACCTCGACCTCCTCGAGGACGGGGACGAAGAAGCCCTCGACGAGCATGTTCTCCGCCGTCTCCGGGGGCACCGCGCGCCCCTCCATGTAGAAGAGGTCCTCCTGATCGATCTGGCCGACCGTCGCGGAGTGGGAGGCCTCCGTGTCGTGGTTGTTGATGATGAGCTTCGGCGACGCGTCCGCCTCGGACTCATCGGAGAGCATCAGCGTGTTCTCACGCTGGTAGGAGTTCGTGTCCCACGCGTCCGCGCCGACGTCCTGCACGCCCTCGTAGACCGAGCGCGACACGTCGTCGATGACGCCGCGCGTCACGAGGTCCGCGGTGGTGTGCTCGGCGCGATGCCAGACCTTCGAGTCGAGATCGAAGTGCTGGTCGTCGTGCCCGAAGAACGCGCCGACGATCTTCGACTCCGAGGAGTCGCCCTCGAGCAGGGTGGAGACCTCGGTCTTCGTCAGACGAGAGCCGAGGTTGCCCTCGATCCAGTTGACCGTGGCGTAGGTGTCGGTGACGCCGCGCTTCAGCGTGTAATTGTACGTGGTCTGATCGAAGTCCTGCAGCGAGCCGTACTGGACGTACGAGTTCTCGCCGGCGGCGACCTCGACGATACCGGAGTAGTAGCGCTCCTCGCTCTCGGGAGCGTCCTCGCTGCTCGCGGTTTCACCGCTCGCACGGTTCGAGGCGCTTCGCGCCTCGTGGCCAGTATCCTGCCGTTCGAGGATGGTGACGGAGGCGTTCTGCTCGGTGACGACGAGCGTGTAGTTGAACAGCGAGCGCCCGTTCATCGTCGTCCGGATCTTCACGTCCTCCGCGTCGACCTGTGAGGGGACGTAGACGACGGTCCCGGTCGTGAACAGCGCCGTGGAGAGCGCGGTCAGGCGGTTCTCCTGCGGATCGACGACGCTCCCGAAGTGCTCCTTCACGAGCGCTTCGAGGTCGTCGTCGTTCAGCGCCTCGTGGAACGGGACGACGGTCGCCTCCTCAGCCACGACCCAGTCCTTCTCTTCGGTCTGGTCGAACGGCGCGACGAGGTCCTCGAAGTCGAGGTCCGCGAGGTTCGTCCACGTTCGGCCCGGCGTCTGGATGACGTCCGGATAGTCGAGGTCGGAGAGCGCCTCGAGCGCGTCGAGGCGCGTCGCGCGGAGCCACTTCGGCTCGTCGCGCTCCTCGGCGATGCGCTCGACCGTCTCCACGTCGATGCCCGCGCTGAAGTGTGTTGCCTCGCTCATGTTACCCGAGACTCCCCTCCATCTCGAGCTCGATGAGGCGGTTGAGTTCGACCGCGTACTCGATCGGCAGTTCCTCCGTGATCGGCTCGATGAACCCGGCGACGATCATCTGCTTCGCGTCGTCGTCGTCCAGCCCGCGCGACTGGAGGTAGAAGACGTCCTCGTCGCCGATCTTCCCCACCGTTGCCTCGTGAGCGACGTCCACCTTCGACTCGTTGATCTCCATGTACGGCATGGTGTCGCTGGTGGATTCGTTGTCGAACATCAGCGCGTCGCACTCGACGGACGTGCTGGAGTCCTCGGCGCCGTCCGCGATGTGGACGAGACCGCGGTAGTTCGTCCGGCCGCCGTCCTTGCTGATGGACTTCGACTCGATGGTGGACTTCGTGTCGGGCGCGTTGTGGTAGACCTTCGCGCCGGTGTCGATGTCCTGCCCGTCGCCCGCGAACGCGATCGTGATGTGGTTGTCCGTCGCGCCGCGCCCCTTCAGGATCGAGCAGGGGTAGAGCATCGTGGCCTTCGATCCCATGCTCCCGGAGATCCACTCCATCGTGCCGTTCTCCTCGACGATGGCCCGCTTCGTGTTGAGGTTGAACGTGTTCTTCGACCAGTTCTGGACGGTCGAATACTGCACGTGGGCGTCCTCCTTCACGAAGACCTCGACGCCACCCGAGTGGAGGTTGTGCGTGCCGTACTTCGGCGCGCTACAGCCCTCGATGTAGTGGACTTCGCTACCGGGTTCGGCGATGATGAGCGTGTGCTCGAACTGGCCCATCCCCTCCGAGTTCATGCGGAAGTAGGCCTGCACCGGCATCTCGACCGTCACGTCCTCGGGGATGTAGACGAACGAGCCGCCGCTCCAGACGGCGCCGTGGAGCGCCGCGAACTTGTTGTCGGAGGCGGGGACGCAGTTCGTCATGAAGTGCTCTTTGACGATCTCCTCGTGCTCCTGAACCGCCTCGTCCATGTTGCAGAAGACCACGCCCTTCTCCTCCCAGCGCTCCTGCATGTTCTGGTAGACGACCTCGGACTCGTACTGCGCGCCGACGCCCGAAAGCGCCTGCCGCTCGGCCTCCGGAATGCCGAGCTTCTCGAAGGTGTCCTGAATGTCGTCCGGGAGGTCCTCCCAGTTCTCCGCGCCGCCGCGGGTCTCGACGTCGGGTCGGATGTACGGGACGATCTCCTCGACGTCGAGTTCGGAGAGATCGGGCTGGCCCGGCCAGTCCGTCGGCATCGGCATCTTCTGGTACTGCTTGAGCGCGCGCAGACGGCGCTCGAGCATCCATTCCGGTTCGTCCTTGTCCTCGGAGATGAGCCGGATGGTCTCCTCGGTGAGACCCTTCCCGGACTCGAAGGCCGAGTGCTCCTCTTTCTTGAACTCGAAGCGCGCCTCGGTGTCCGTCTCCTGTAGGTTCTCTTCTGAACTCATTGCGTTGGTGGTTTAAGCCGCGTTGTAGACTTGCTCGCGCACCCAGTCGTACCCCTTGTCCTCGAGCTCGGCCGCGAGCTCGGGACCGCCCTCCTTGACGATTTCGCCGTCGAGCATGATGTGGACGGTGTCGGGTTCGACGTAGTCGAGGATGCGCTGGTAGTGCGTGATCTGCAGGACGCCCGTGCCCTGCTCGTCGCGGAGGGCGTTGATGCCGTCCGCGACGTCCTGAAGGCGGTCGATGTCGAGCCCGGAGTCGATCTCGTCGAGCACCGCGATGGTCGGCTCGAGGATGGCCGCCTGCAGGACCTCGTTCTGTTTCTTCTCACCGCCGGAGAAGCCGGCGTTGAGGTAGCGCTGTGCGAACTTCGCGTCCATGTCGAGGAGGTCCATCTTCTCCTCGAGGAGCGACTGGAACTCCGCGACGCCGACCTCGCCCTCGTCGGCGGGACCCTCCATCGGGGAGGACTCGTAGCCGGCTTCCTCCTCCTCTTCGTTCTCCTCGCCCTCGCCGAAGAGGAGTTCGTCGCGCTCCTCGATCTTCGCGTTCAGCGCCGTGCGGAGGAAGTTCGTCATCGTGATACCCTCGATCTCCGCCGGGTACTGGAACGCGAGGAAGACGCCGAGCGCGGCGCGCTCGTTCGGCTCCAGTTCGAGGAGGTTCCACGTGCGGGCGTCCTCGGGGATCTCCTCGACGTCGTCGAAGTCGTCCGCTTCGAGGTGGAGGAGGATCTCGCCCTCGGTGACGTCGTAGGCCGGGTGGCCGGCGATGACCTTCGACGTCGTGGACTTCCCGCTCCCGTTGGGTCCCATCAGGCGTGGATCTCACCGGAGGAGACCTCCAGATCGACGCCGTGGAGGATTTGCTCGTCCCCCTCGGCGACTTCTGCGTGAACGTTCTTGAGCTCGATCGTAGCCATTGGTTAGGTCGTTCGTAACAACGCCCGCGCGCGGGATTAAGGTTCGGAACCGACCCCCTCTAATTCGTAGATGAGAAAAACGTTTTTCGATTACGGAAACCGTCGGTGGGTCAGTCGTCCGCCGACGCCGCCGCGCCCTCGTGCTCGATCCGGTCGCCGAGCACGTCGAGGAACTGCGCGATCCACTCGGCGTTGTCCGACCAGTCCCGCGCCGTCACGAGGTTTCCGTCCGTCGTCACCTCGTCCACCCACGTACACCCCGCGGCCTCGCACTCGGGGCGCACCGCCGGATAGCTCGTCAGCTCGTAGCCGTCGAGGACGCCCGCGGCCGCGAGCACCTGCGGGCCGTGACAGAGCGTCGCGACTGGCTTCTCCGCCTCGAAGAAGTGCCGGACGGTCTCCAAGACGATTTCGTGCGTCCGGAGGTACTCGGGCGCTCGCCCACCCGGTACGACGAGCGCGTCGTAGTCCGCCGGGTCGACGTCCGCCATCGTCGCGGTGAGCGCGAAGTCGTGCCCCCGTTCTTCGAGGTACGTCTGGTCCCCCCGGAAGTCGTGGACGGCCGTCTTCACCGTCTCCCCGGCCTCCCTGTCGGGACAGACCGCGTCGACCTCGTGGCCGACCGCCCGCAGGGCCTGAAACGGCACCATCGTCTCGTAGTCCTCCGTGAAGTCGCCGGCGATCAGCAGAATGCGCTTTCCCATGGATCTCACCCGCGAGGACGTAGGCGCGCCGACGGCTTAGCTCTTCGTCCGATTCACATATAGGATCCGAGACCTGTCTGCGTCTGCCCGCTCTCGACCTCGTCCCACGAGACGCCGAGCGCCTCCGTGATCCGCTCGATCGGGCCTTTCAGGGTCTTCTCCAGCATCGTCTCCCAGTCCACCTCGAAGGCGTCGGGAATCTGGTCGGCGTACTCGTAGCAGATCACGTCCGGGTCGCGCTTGAACTCGATGTAGAGCGGGTCCTCGACGAGGTCCGGGTGCTCCTCCTCCATCTCGCGGAAGAATTCGGGATGCACCTTCTTCAAGTAGAGGCGTTTCGGCTTCGACCCGCGCTGGAAGTTCGTCCCCAAGAGGAGGTTCGCGTACTTCGCGCCGCGCACTTGGGCGGTGTCCGTGTCGTAGTTGTCGAGGCGCTTCCCGATGCCGCCCGGGATGCCGACGTCGTCGAGGTCGACGTTGCCGTCACGGAAGTCCTCCACGACGTCGTGGACGTACTCCTTCACGTCGTCGGTGTCCTCCCCGTGGACGATCATGTCGATCACCTGCTTCTGGACGTCTTTGGTGATCGGCGCGATGTCCGACCGCTTGTACTCGAAGCCCGTGATGTCGATGTCGTCGACGTCCTTCCCCTCCTTCCAGACGATGTGGCCGGCGTAGCGTTTCTTCTTGCCCGCCTGGAAGAAGCGCCGGTAGAGCTTCTCGAACTCGATCTCGAAGTGGTGGACGGCCGCGTCGAGTTCTTCGAGCGCGAAGACGTCGTAGCGGTCGTTGATGTACTCGGCGATGTCGAAGGACTGCTCGATGGCCTCCTCCTTCTCGACGTCGCCGCCGAGTTCCAGCATCACGGAGTCGGTGTTGTGGAGGACGATACCACCGAGTGCGTCCACGAAGTTCTCGTTGTCTGCGACGCTCAGATCGTAGACGTAGCCGTCGTGTTCGACGGTGGTGAGTACCGGGTCGCGGCCGCCACGGTACGAGTCGCAGGTCCGGACCGTATAGGAGCCCTTGCCGTCGCGGTATTTCAGTGAATGTTTCTTCCCGCGCTGGGTGAGGAGCATCGAGAGCCCCGCGGCAAGTTCGCGACTCGTCGTCTCGAAGTCGAAGTTCCGCGCCGCGTACCCCTCGGAGTACGGGAACTCGCGCGAGCCGTCGCCCTCGACGAGTACGTCGAGGAAGAGGGCCTGCAGGTCGTCGTCGAGGTGGTAGACGAACGACGGGATGCGCGTCCTATGCGAGGTCTGGCCGGCGAACTCCCGGAAGAACACGGCAGAGAGCTCGTTCATCATCTGGAGTTTGAGCGTTCGGTCGTCGTAGGTCGCGGACTCCGCGCCGGACTCAGTCTCGTACTCGAGCGCCCGCTCGTCACGCGAGTCGCTCGCGATGATGCTCGCCTCCGCGTTCTCGAAGAGCCGGTGGTAGTCGTCCTCTAGCTGCTCGATCCACTCGCGGCGGGATTCCGCGATGCTCGCGCCGAACTTCCCGTCCGCGGTCTCGACCGTCGAGGCACTTCCCTCGGGGACGTACGCGCCGAGGAGACGGACGAGCGCCGCGCCGTCCTCGCTCGCGAGGTCGATGTGACGTTGGACCGTGACGGTCGAGTCGAGGTCACCGTAGTGTTCGTGTCCGAACCAGACGGACTCGTCGTCGGCGTAGACGCGCTTCGTCTTCACCGTCGATCCACCGGTCCCGCGGCCGTCCTCGTACTCGCGTTCGTACCCCCGAAGGACCTCGTAGACGTCGATCTCTGTGACGGTTCCGGCGTCGGGCATGTCGGGAACGCGGAGGGGCTCGTCGACGTCGGCAGGGACGGCTTCTTCGAGACCGTCCGCTCCGTCGACCACGTAGGAGTGGTCGCGGGTCGTCGTAGACTCACCGAACTCGTGCTGCAGTTTCACGACCGGCTCGTCCGTCTCGTGGCGAATTGCCTGCTCGATTGGCTTCCATTCGGTCTCGCCGTCGTCGTTCAGCGAGAGGCGTCCCAGCCGTCGAGCGTTCGACGGTCCTTCCCGACGGACGCGCTCGTGACCGGCCCGCCGTCGGCGGTGACGAGAACGTTCTCCGACCGCGCCGCTCGCTCGAACAGCTCCGCTATCGGTGTGATACGGACGCGACCCTCGGGGTCGCGGACGACGACCGGTCGGTCGCCCGTGACGCTGTCCCCGTAGGCGATTTCGTAGTCGAGTTCGCCCGCGGCGTCGGCGGTGAACTCGATAACGTCCCGTCCCGTTGCCGTGACCGCCGCGCCCATCTCCTTGTCGTAGAGCCGGAAACGCTCCCATCCGAGGACGCCATATAAGGACTGACCGACGAACTGGAATTTCCCGTTCCGACCGGCGAGAAGCGTGTGGTTGTCCTCGACGGTGACGCAGTAGACGCCGTCCTCGGCCGTACTCGTTCCGCCGCTCCGGTGCATCCGGAAGGAGTTCTTCGCTCCCTCGGTGCAGTAGATCCGACACGACCCGCCGTCGCGGTCGTAGCTCGCCGTCTCCCCGAGGTGCGCACAGAGCCGGAGGACGTCGTCGCGGAGCCGGTCGCTCGACGTCGTGTAGCGCCACGAGTTCGCCTGTCGGTCGCCGTCGCCGGCGACGAGCGTGTCGAGGAAGCGCCGCTTCTGCCGCTCGCTCGCGTCGAAGACGAACTCGGGAATCCGCTTCTCGGAGCTGTTCTCGCCGCACAGCGCTTCGAGAAGGTCGCCGAGGAGCCGCGAGGTGACCTGATACGCGCGGTCGTCGACGTAGTAGTCGAAGCCCATCCGGTCGAGGAGCGCCCCGACCCGGGCGTGGTCGTCCGTTTCGCCGCCGTCTGCGACGGCGTCCTGCGCGATCGTGACCGTCGTCGCGGAGCCGCGGGAGTTCTCGCCGAACCGCTCATCTTCGGACGTGTGGACGGTCCCCTCCGTGACGTACCACGCCAGCAGGTCGAGGAAGTCGTCGCCGTCGTACGTGCGCGGAATCCACTTCCGGCCGGACTCGCGGTGGACGAAGCCGGTCTCGCAGACGGACTCGACGTACTCGCGGTGCGCCTCGAACTCCTCGGCCGTGAAGACGTAGCCGGTCTGTCCGACGTCCGCTTTCGGCACGCGCCGCGGCGTCCAGCCGAGCTCAGACGTGAACGTCTGGCCGTGGACGGAGGGGCGGACCCACACCTCGTAGTCGCCCTCGACGTGCTCCGTGAGGTCGACCTCCTCGATGGGGTCGCCGTGCGCCATCGACCAGTCGTGGGGAATCTCGTAGTGCGACGAGGGGTTCAGGTCGCCGGCCTCGACGAACCGGTAGTCGTCCCACGACGCGCCGTTCGCGTCGTCCTGCCGGACGAGCATTCGGTGGTTCGGCGTGACGCTGAAGTCGATCTCGCTCGTCTCGACGTCGACGAGGTCGCCGCGATAGTCGGGGTACGCCTGCGTCTCCACGACCGGCTTCTCCTCCAGTCGCATCGTCTCCGGGTCGAGCGAGTAGACGGTGTCGCCGACGTCGAGGTCGCGGATGTTCCGCACGCCGTCGGGCGTGAGGACGTCCGTGTCCGGCGTGAAGCAGTTCATGATGACCTTCACGGCGGCCTGCTGGCGGTCGTAGCGCTCGTACTCGTTCGTCCCGGGGTCGTGCTCGCTACGCAGACCCTTCTTTTCCTCGCGCTCGTTTAACGTCTCCTCGATGATCTCGCGGATGATGCCGTCCGGCTCCTCCCGGAAGTGCGTCCCGTTGGGCGCGTGGAAGGTGTCACCGTCGTAGCTCTGTGGGTCCACTTTCGTCTCCGGCGACGCGTTGATCGTCCGCATCGCCATGGGATAGAGGGATTGCCCGACCCACTGGAAGTGACCGTTCCGGCCGGCGAGGACGACGTGGTTGTCAGCGGCGGTGACGCAGTGGACGTCCCCGTCGTGGTCCTCGACGGACGCGTTGGCGCTCTTGTTGAACGACCCGCGCTTCCCGATAGAGACGTACCACGTTCCATCGGACTGCTTCGTCACCGTCGGCTTGTGCCCACAACGGACTGCCAGCTGAACGAATCCCTCCTTCAGCGGGTCGCTCTTCGTCCAAAGCTCACTCACCGTACTCTCGTCACCGGCGGTGCCATCGCCCGCGATCATCGTCCGAAGGAGACGGTCGAGAAGCGTCGAATCCAACTCGAACACCCCCTCCGGGAGCCGTTTGTTCGCGTACCCCTCCCCGCAGTTCTCGGAGAGCCATTCGAGGAGGTAGCGATTCGAGACGTTGACACCGCGGTCGTCGAGATTGTAGTTGATCCCCATCCGGTCGAGGAGGTCGCGGATCGCCGTCCGTCCGGACTCGTCGTCCTGATGGAGCGTGAATCGACCGTTCTCACGGTCGGTGCTGCCCTCCGTCACGTACCACCCGACGAGTTCGAGCCAGTCCGCCATCTCGAAGGAGAGCGGCGTCTCCCGGTGTTGCCGGTCGTACTTGAGGAAGACGTGATCGGAGAACTCCCGGATACGCGTTTCGTGTTCGCGGAAGACGTCGATGGGAACGAGATACTTCCCCGTCTTCTCCATCTCGAGAGCCTGTGCGGAGCCGTGTACGAGCGTGAGGGACTCGGTGACGGTGTCCGGCATCGCGGCGCGGAACACGCGAAGGTCGTCGTCGGAGTAGACGACGGCGTATCCGTCGTCGACGTCGTTGTAGAGGTCGAACGTCTCGACCGCGTCCCCGTCCATGGGTTCGTGCGACGGGAACGCGTACCGCTGTGCGTCAGCGAGGTTTCGGTACTCCGTGAACTCGAAATCGTCCGGCGTCTGTTCGTCCCACCGCCGTTTACTCGACGCGAGGAAGCGATGGTTCTCCGTGACTTTGAGGTCGTGTGTGGTCCCGCTCAGGTGGTGGAGTTCGCCGTACTTGTTCGGGTAGTGGTGGGTTTGCTCGACCGGCTTCACCTCGCACTCGAACGTCTCGGGATTCAGGGTGTAGACCGGATCGCCGACGTCGACGTCAGTGATGTTCCGGACGCCGTCGGGCGTGAGCAGGTCGGTATCGCCGCTGAAGCACTTCAGGTCGAGCACCGTCACGTTCTCCTTGACGCCCGTGATCGGGTCGAAGACCGCGCCGCCCTCGTAGTCCTCCGACTCCTGTCGGCCCTTCGATGGGAGCGCGAAGCGCCCGTGGGCCTTGTGGAGGACGTAGACGTCCACCGCGTCGCCGGGCGTCGTCGCGTCCTCGAGCTTGCAGCCGACGAAGGAAGCGACCTCCTCCCAGAAGTCGATGACGTCCTGCTTGCGGTCGATCTCGACGCAGAGCTCGACGTCGCGCACGTTGTACTCCAAGAGGCGCTCGGGGTCGTCCTCCCAGAGGTCGCCGATGTCGCCCGCGTAGCGCTCCTTCCCGACGCCGAGTTCGGTCTCACCGACCGCGTCGAGTCGGTACGAATCGAGTTCGGAGAACTGCGTGCGCTGATAGGCGTAGAGGAGGTCGAAGACGACGCGGCCCTTGACGTTCGGGCCCTGCCAATCGGAGCGCCACACCTCGTTCACGCGCGAAAGACGGTTGTAGTCGAGGTCGCGGTCGGTGTGCGGGTTCAGCTCCTCGAGGCGGTCGATGAAGTACGGCGCGTCGAAATCCTCGAAATTCCAACCAGTCATGCAATCTGGATCGGTCTCGATGACATAGTCGAGGAACGCCTCCAGCATCGCCGCCTCCTCCTCGAAGACACGGACGTCGATGTCGGCGCCCGACTCCTCGTCGAGCAGGTCGTAGCCCGAGAGGTCGTCGGGGGCGGGCGCGTCGCCCTCGTTGTCGGTCTGGAGCCACGCGACGTACTCGTCGCGATAGCTGTCGTGACTGGAGAGACAGACGATCGGCTCCTCGCCCTCCTCGGGGAAGCCGTTGCGGTCGTCGACCTCGATGTCGAAGGTGGTCACGCGGAGGTCGGCCTCGGCCTCGACGGGTTCGACCTCGTCGTGGCGGACGACGAGCGCACCGTCGCTCTCGGCGCGGCGGGCGGGCACTCGGATTCCGCTGTTGACGTCCTTGTCGATGAGGAAGCGGTTGGGGAAGAGGATGTCCGCCTCGTAGTGGTCGTACTCGTCGCGGATGTTCCCGACGTCCCGCGGCGTGCGCCCGTAGATCTTCGTGAGGTCGTCGCCGCGGATGGACTCGTAGCCCGCCTCGTGGCCGGTGATGACGTCCTTCGCGAGGTCCTCCTCGTCGAGCGAGTCGGTGGGGGCGTAGAAGTACGGCCGGAAGCCGTGGACGCGGACGTGCTCGACGTCGTTCCTGCTCGTGCGGCCGAAGACGTGGATGACGGGACGTTCGCGCTCGCCGGACCCCTCGACGGTGTAGTCGACCTGCGTCACCATTAGATCGAGAGTGGCGTCGACGTCGGGGAGCGCACCGGATTCGGCGTCGAACACCTCGCTGACGACGGGGTCGTCGTCGCCGGCGACGTACCGCGCCTCCTCGTCGGGCCGCGGGGACGCGTCCGCGCCGTCCCCGCCGTCGGCGGCGTCCGATCCGGACGAGAAGTCGGTGAGACTCGCGTTACTCATTGCACACCACTTGCGTCCGCGTTCCTAAGAAGGCCGCGCCTTCGCCGCTATGCGTCCTCCGGCGACGCGAAAATCGATCGACGGAGCCGCGACGACTCGGCCGAACGGGGGAAAGGTATATACCGTGGTACGCCATACCATAGGTCAGAGGTGAACGACGTGTCCGACAACGCCACGCAGGACGACGAGCGCGGGAACCACGTACCCCAGCTCCCCGAAGGCGACGACCCCCGAGACGGTATCGAGACGTACGACACCACGGACGGGGTCGTGCTCTACGACTCGGAGAACCCCCTCGCGTGGCTGAAGGCGACGCACGCGGTCCCCCTCGGGGACCAGCGCTAACTAGCAACGCTCTTTACTCTCGGTACCGCTCTCCCGTTCGTGTTCGACTCGCTGAAGCCCGCGAGCCCCGCCTCGGAGGACGAGGCGGACGAGGACGAGTCCGCCGACGTCGATCTGAGCGATCCGCTTCAGCGCCAGTTCGTCTATCTCGTCGTCGTGTTCAACCTCGCCGTCCTCGCGGCCGCGCTCGGACTGCTGTTCCTCTACTTCCGCGGCCGCCTCGTCCTCGGCGGCGGTCTCGCGATCGTGGGCTTCGCCGGTCTCGCCTACGGACTCTACACCTATCGCGGCGTCCAGCGCGCCATCGACGCCGGCGTCCACGACGACGCGGACGACGCGGACGACGACGCGGCGGAGTGAGCCGCCGCGGGCGACACGGCTAACCGCGCGGCGCGCCACGTCACGGCCATGCGCACCGTCCGCGACGGCGACGACCACACCTACTTGCTCGTGAAGCGATCGGCGGAGAGTAGCCGCGTCCGCGATCCGGAGACGGGCGCGGAGGAGTACCTACCGAACGAGGAACTGGAGCCAGCGGACGGAACGGACCCGCTCGAAGCCGCCGCGCGCGCCGTCCCCGAGCACACGAGACGGGTCCTCACCGTCGCGCGGAGCGAGCGCTCGCTCGGTCTCCTCTGCGAACTCCACGAACGCGGACCCCTACCCGTACGAACCGTCCTCTCGGAGTACGACCTCTGCGAGAGCGACGTCCACGGTCTCTTCACGGAGTTCCGCGCGGCCGGTCTCGTCGCGGAGGCGGACGTACACGGCGAGCGCGGGTACGAACTCACCGACGCGGGCGAACGGGGCGTCGCGGCACTACGGGAGTAGGTCGCGTTCCAGAAGCGCTACGCGCCCCGCCCCGTGTAGTGCTCGCGGGCGCCGACGAGCACGAATCCGACGCCGACGAGCAGGAGAGCACCGCGGAGGAGCCCGCCGGGGAGACTGACCCCGAAGTCGTCCGCGTACGAAGCGAGCGCGCAGAGCGCGGTGCCGACGAGCGTGGCGGCCGCCGCATTCGCACCCTCCCGTCGCTTCCGCCACGCGAGCGCGAGCACACCGGCGACGATGAGGACGCCACCAACGGTATCGAGCGGCCACGGCGTGTCGAAGACGACGTCCGCGACGGTCGCGACGAGACCGACGGCGGCAGAGCCGACGGTGGCGACCGTCAGCGGACGAGGCGGGCCGTCGTCGCTCACACCTGCCACAGAGACGGCTCGTGGAAAAGCGTTGTCCTGCTCTGCGCCGCTCTCAGTCCAGCGTCGCGGCGGCCTCCGCCTCGACGCCCGTGGAGACGTGCGAGCGATTCGAGGTGGCGTCCTTCTCGACGTGCAGGAGGTCGTCCGCCGCGCCGACGAGTTCGTCGTCGTGGCTGACGACGAGGATCTGCTCGACGCCGAGGTCGCGCATCGACTCCACGAGATCGACGAGCCGCGAGACGTGCCCCGAGTCGAGGAACACCGTGGGTTCGTCGAGGATGAGCGGCGGGAGCGGGGCGGCCCCCTCGATGCCCTCCGCGAGCAGGCGATAGATCGCGCAGCGCAGCGAGAGGTTGAACAGCGCGCGCTCGCCGCCCGAGAGCTGGTCGGGCTTGAGTTCCTCGCCGTCCTTCTGATAGACGGTGAGTTCGTAGCTCCCGTCGAGTTCGAGACGCGCGTAGGAGTCGTTGCCGTAGACGAGATCGAACGTCTCGTTCAGGAGGCGTTCGAGCTTCTCGACGTTCCGCTGGCGTAGCTCCCCCCGGAGATCGCCGTACATCGCCTCGAGCGCTTCGGTCTCGCCGACGAGACCGTCGAGGGCGTCGACGCGTTCGCGCACGGCGTCCCGCTTCTCGCGGAGGTCTTCGAGCGTCTCGATGTCGTTCTCGACGGCGCCGATCCGCCCGCGGAGATCGCTGCGCTCCTCGTCGAGGTCGTCGAGTTTCGCCTCGACCTGTTCGAGGTAGTCCTCGGCGCGGTCCCCCTCGTTGCGGGCCTCGGCGAGGCGCTCCTCGTCGAACTCGCCTTCGAGGGCGCGCTTGCGCTCGCGGGCCTCGGCGAGGCGCTCGCGGCGCTCGTCGTTCAGCTCTGCGAGGCTCTCGCGGCGCTCGCGCGCGTTCGACAGCTCGCGCGCGGCGCTCTCGCGATCGGAGAGCGCGTCCGCGAGGTCGTCGAGCGTCCCGATACGCTCCTTCAGCTCGGCGATACGGCCGTTCAGCTCCCCGAGCCGGCTGCGGGCCTCGTCGGCCGCGTTCTCGGCGTCCGCGGCGGCCTCGCGGGCGGCGTCCGCGCGCTCCTCGTTCTCTGCGGCCTCCTCGCGCTTCGCCTCGGCCTCCCCGCGCTTCGACTCGACGGTATCGGCGTGGCCGTCGCGAAGCTCGGCGAGATCCCGCCGACGCGATTCGAGGCGGTCGAGGTCGCTCTCCGCGTCGACGAGGGCGTCGGCGCGGTCCACGCGCTCCGCCAGATCGGCCGTCTCCTCGCGGACGGATTCGAGGGCGGCTTCGAGGTCCGCGACGGCGTCGCGGCGCTCGTCGAGCGCGTCCACGTGCGGCGACCCATCGACCGGCTGGCCACACTCCGGGCATTTGCCGGCCTCCCGGAGGGTCTCGGCCTCCGCGAGGGCCGCGCGCGCGGCCTGCAAGTCGCCCTTGACGTCGGACTCGCGCTCGCGGACGTCGTCGAGGTCCGCGCGCAGCGACTCGCGGTACGACTCGGCCTCGCCGACGTCCACGGGCGCGTCGGCGAACGCCTCGCGCGTCGCCTCGCGCTCCGCCTCGACGTCCTCGATGCGGGCCTCGGCGTCCGCGACCCGCTCGGCGGCTTCGCGAGCCTCCCCGTCGAGTTCGGCCGCCCGCTCGCGCGCGTCCTCCGCGCGCTCCGCGTACTCCGCGGCGCGCTCGCGTTCCGCCTCCGCCTCGCTCGCGTGCGTCTGGATCGTCGTCCGGCAGTCGCCGTGCTCGTCCTGCACGTCGTCGCGCTCCTCGGCGACGTCGGCGCGGCGCTCGCGCACCGCCTCCACGGCCACCGTCCCCGGGTCGGCGTCGAGGTCGGTGTCCGCGAGCAGGTCGGCGACGCGCTCGTCTAGGTCTTCGACGCGCTCGCGGGCGTCCGCGACGGTCTCCGACAGCGCCTCGCGCTCGCGTTCGGTCTCCGTGACGGTCTCCTTCAGATCGGCGATCGTCGCCTCGACGTCGTCGAGTTCCGCGCGTTTCTCCGCGTACTGCTCGATGACGCGCTCCGCGTCTTCCTTCGTCTGCTCGGCCGTCTCGCGGTTCGATTCGAACTCGTCGATGTCCGCCTCGACCGACGAAAGCTCCGTCCGGAGGGCGTTCAGCTCGGCGTGGAGGTCGCGATCCTCGTACTCGGTGATCTGCTCGGCGAGTGAGTCGAGGCGTTCCGCCTGCGCGTCGCGGACGGCCTGCACGCCGCGGCGGGCGTCCCGAGCGCGCCCGCGATACGCCTCCAGCTTGCCGAGTTGGAGCAGGTCGTCGATCACGTCCTGTCGCTCGCTCGGGGAGGCGTTGATGAGTTCGTTCACCTCGCCCTGCCGGACGTACGCGCAGTTGACGAAGGCGTCCGCGTCCATCCGCAGGAGATCGACGACGTAGCCGCGGACGTCGCGGGCGCCCTCGACGGTGTCGTCGGGCGTCTCCAGCGTGCAGTCGGCCGTGCTCGCCCGATCGCCCGTGTGGCGGACGCGCCGGTGGAGGTGGAAGGACGCGCCGGCGTGCGTGAACCAGAGGTCGACCTCGGCTTCCTCCGCGCCGATCGTGACGACCTCGTCGAGCGTCCGATCGAGCGGCGTCGCCCCGTAGAGCGCGAAGAAACACGCCTCCAAGAGCGAGGACTTCCCGCTCCCGTTGAGACCGTGGATGACCGTCACACCGGAGCCGAGCGAGACGTCCGCGTCCTCGTAGCACTTGAAGTTCCGGAGGCGGAGGCGATCGACCCTCACCGGTAGTTCTCCATGGTGGTCGCCGACGAATCGCGCTCGACGTCATCGGCGTCTGGTTCGGCGACGCCACCGGATTCGGCGCCGATCGCGGGATCGTGGTCCGTGTCGCTGCCGTTCTCGTCGCCGTCGCGGGCGGCCTCGAAGACCCCGAGATCGCCGTCGTCGACGATCGACTCGACGCGCGCTTTCACCTCGTCGCGCACGTTCGAATCGGCGATCTCGCTCCCGCGGACGGCCTCGTCGATGCCGCGGGCGGCCTCGCTCAGGCCGAGGTCGCGGACGCGCTCGCGGACGGCCTCGTCGGGGTCCGCGAACGAGACCTCGTAGTCGGCGTCGACGTTCACCTCGCGGCGGTCGGTCACCCGCGTCACGAGCGCCCCGCGTTCGTCGCCGTAGCGCTCGATATCGGCGGGCGTGACCTCGCCGCCCTCGCCCTCGATCGTGACGACGACGACGGCGTCCGCGACGGACTCCTCGCGGACGCGCTCGCGGACGCGCTCCTCGCCCTCGGATCCGCCGAGTTCGAGGTCGATGAAGACGAAGTCGCGAGTGTCGAGCCCGCGCCGACTGATCGTCACGCCGTCGCCGGTGTCGCCGCCCGCTTCGCCCCGCTCGGCGTCACCGGCGTCGAGCGTCACGACGTTGTACCCGCGGGGGTCGCGTTCGCTCGCGCTCGCGCGCTCCGTCGAACCGCAGTAGGTCGCCCACGTGCCGTCGAGACGGACGGTGTCGGGCGTGTGGTCGTCGCCGAGGAGGACGGCGTCGAACGCGACGTTCGACTCGTCGAGCACGGCTTCGAGGTCCCACGTCCCGTGCGGGAAGGGCTGGAAGAGACCGTGAGAGACGAGCGCGGTGTGGGCGGCGTCGCGTTCCGTGAAGTCGTAGTCGAGGGCGTCGCGCTTCGACTCGGGGACGTAGTCGAGTCCGTAGAGGACCGTGTCGCCGACGCGTCGCCCCTCGAAGTCGAGGCGTTCTGCGAGACCGAGCGTCTCGAAGAGGTCGAGCCACTGGGCGTGGCGAGTGCCCTCGTGGTTGCCGACGACGGCGAGGAAGGGGATGCCCGCGTCGGAGAGCGGCCGGAGGACCTCGATGGTGCCCATGAGGTCTTCGAGACCGGGCGTCCGGTCGTGGTAGAGGTCGCCGGCGTGGACGACGGCGTCGACGTCGTCCGCGATGGCGTCCTCGACGACCCGCCGGAAGGCGTCGAGGAAGTCCTGCCGGCGCTCGGGGGAGTGGTACTGGCGGTACCCGAGGTGGGTGTCCCCCGTGTGGATGACCTTCGTCATGTACTCGGATTGGCCGTTCGGGCGTAAGTATGCAGCGTCGATCTACTCCGCGAGGGCGAGCGCGTAGATGCGCTTGCGCGCGTCGGTGAAGGAGAAACGGGAGTCGACGACTCCCTCCTCGTCGAGTCGATTCAACGCGTATCGGACGGTTCTGGCCGGGAGAAGGGTCTCCTCGGCGAGCTCGCTCTGCGTGAGCGTCCCCTCGTACTCCAGCACCTTCGCGACGAGCTTCGCGCTCGGCGGGAGATCGCGCAGGCGCTCGACGGTGTCCTCATCGGCGGTCCGGATCGCGCTCATGCACGACGCTTCGGAATACTTTGTGATAATATTTACTCTCTTGGGACATTACTGTGGGGAATCATCCGGGACCGAACGAGACGTGTGGGTGAACCACCCGAAGCCTCTTATGAACTAGCGCCCTAGCGGTGAGCGATGAGTGACACCGTCGACGACGTCGAACTCCCGTACGAGGAGGGGGCGCCTCAGCAGGAGAAGATCGAGGCCCTCCGGGAGCGCCTCGACGTCCTCGAGGAGCAAAACGAGGAGATGCGCGACGAGCTCCTCGACGCGAACGCCGAGAACAACAAGTACCAGCAGAAGCTCGAACGCCTCACCCACGAGAACAAGAAGCTCAAGCAGTCCCCGCTGTTCGTCGCCACGGTCCAAGAGATGAACGACCGCGGAGCGATCATCAAGCAGCACGGGAACAATCAGGAGGCGCTCACGGAGATCACGGGTGAACTCCGCGACGACCTCGAACCCGGCGCGCGCGTCGCCGTCAACAACAGCCTCTCGATCGTGAAGCGGCTGAACGACGAGGCCGACGTCCGCGCGCAGGTCATGCAGGTCGAGGAGTCGCCGTCGGTCGGCTACGAGGACATCGGCGGTCTCACCGAGCAGCTCCGCGAAGTCCGCGAGACCGTCGAACTCCCGATGGAGAACCCCGATCTCTTCGGGGACGTCGGCATCCAGCCGCCGAGCGGCGTTCTTCTGTATGGTCCGCCCGGCACGGGGAAGACGATGATGGCGAAGGCCGTCGCCGCCCAGACGGACGCGACGTTCATCAAGATGGCCGGCAGCGAACTCGTCCACAAGTTCATCGGCGAGGGCGCGAAGCTCGTTCGCGATCTCTTTCAGGTCGCCCGCGATCACGAGCCGGCCGTCGTCTTCATCGACGAGATCGACGCCATCGCCTCGAAGCGCACGGACTCGAAGACGTCGGGCGACGCCGAAGTCCAGCGCACGATGATGCAGCTCCTCTCGGAGATGGACGGCTTCGACGAGCGCGGCGA
>NZ_BATA01000003.1 GCF_000474235.1 Halarchaeum acidiphilum MH1-52-1 | reverse complement strand
GAACCGCGGGACGGCGAGCGATAGCGCTCCGCCGGCGGGACGCCGATGGGGCGTGAGACGCGCCGCCGGGTCGCGGAACCCCCCGCCGCGGCGGGTGGATTTTTCTCCCCGCCGAGCGATCCACCGTACATGGAGGCCGCTGTCTACCACGGCGAAGGCGATATCCGCGTCGAGGAAGTGCCCGATCCCGAGATCGAGGAGCCGACGGACGCGATCGTCCGCATCACGCACACCGCGATCTGCGGCTCCGATCTCTGGTTCTACCGCGGTCAGCGCGACTATCCGACGCCGGGACGCGTCGGCCACGAGCCGATGGGCGTCGTGGAGGCGGTCGGCGACGACGTCACGCACCTCCGGCCGGGCGATCGCGTGCTCGCGCCGTTCGCGATCTCCTGTGGGGAGTGCGAGTTCTGCCGGAAGGGACTCTACACGTCTTGCGTCGAGGACGAGGGGTGGGGCGGCGAGCACGACGGCGCGCAGGGCGAGAAGGTCCGCGCGCCGTACGCGGACGGCACGCTCGTCCGGATCCCGGAGCGCTACGCGGACGACGAGGACGTCCTCGAATCCCTCCTCCCGCTCACGGACGTCATGTGCACGGGCCACCACGCGGCGGTGAGCGCGGGCGTCGGGGCGGGGGACACGGCGATCGTCGTCGGCGACGGCGCGGTCGGTCTCTGCGGCGTGCTCGCGGCCCAGCGCCTCGGCGCCGAGCGCATCGTCGCGATGGGGCACCACGAGGACCGCTTGGCGATCGCGGAGGAGTTCGGCGCGACGGAGACGATCGCCGCGCGCGGCGAGGAGGCGGTCGAGCGGGCGCGCGAACTCACGTACGGCGGCGCGAACCACGTCCTCGAATGCGTCGGCGCGGAGTCCTCGATGGACACGGCCTTCGAGGTCGCGCGCCCCGGCGGCACCGTCGGGTTCGTCGGCGTCCCGCAGGGCGTCGACGAGGCGGCGTTCCTCGACTCGGCGTTCGGGAAGAACGTCGCGCTCCGCGGCGGCGTCGCGCCCGTGCGCCAGTACGTCGACGACCTGCTGGCGGACGTCCTGCAGGGGACGCTCGACCCGTCGCCGATCTTCACGAAGACCGTCGATCTCTCGGGCGTCCCGGAGGGCTACGAGGCGATGGACGAGCGCGAGGCGGTGAAGGTCCTCGTGAAGCTGTGATCCGACCACAATAGCTATCCGGCCGGCCGTCGAATCGCGTTCACAACTACCAGTCTCATGTCTTCCTCAGGACCGTCGTCCGACGCGGAGGAATCCGTCGACTCGACGATGTTCGACGAGAGCGGGAACGTCGAACCCGGCGTGCTCGACAAGGACTTCTTCGAGGTGCTGGTCGAGAACGGCTCGGACGCCATCGTCTCCATCGACGAGCACAGCCAGATCCTCTTCGCGAATCGGTCGGTGGAGCGGGTCTTCGGCTACGAGCCCGACGAGCTCGTCGGCGAGCCGCTGACGAAGATCATGCCGGAACGCTTCCGCGAAGCCCACCACGAGGCCATCGCGAAGTACATCAGCACGGGCGAGCGCACGCTCGACTGGCAGCACATCGAGCTGCCGGCCGAGCACAAGGACGGCCACGAGGTCCAGCTCTCCATCACGTTCGAGGAACACCCCTACGATGGCGAGCGGGTCTTCTCGGGTATCATGCGTGACATCACCGAGCGCGTCGAGCGCGAGAGCGAACTCCAGCGTCAGAACGAGCGGCTGGAGCGATTCGCCTCCATCGTCAGTCACGACCTGCGCGATCCGCTCCAGACGGCGAAGGCGGACGTCGCCATCCTCGAATCCCAGTACGAGGACGAACCGCTACTGGCCGAACTCGACGACACGCTCGACCGGATGGACGACCTCATCGAGGACGTCCTGACGCTCGCCAAGCAGGGCAAGAGCATCGGCGACACCGCCCGCGTCCCCCTCGAACGCGTCGTCGAGGACGCGTGGAGGACCGCGGCCACGGACGCCGCGACGCTCGAAACGGCGGACGACCTGCTCGCGGTGAAGGCCGACCGCGAACGCCTCGAAACGCTGTTCCAGAACCTCTTTCGCAACGCCGTCGAGCACGTCGGCGACGACGTGACGGTTCGCGTCGGCCTGCTCAGCGGGGGCGGCTTCTACGTCGAGGACGACGGTCCCGGCTTCCCCGCGGGCGCCTCGGCGGCCTCTTCGAGTACGGGTTCACGACGAGCGATTCCGGAACTGGCTTTGGGCTGAGCATCGTCGAACAGATCGCTGACGCCCACGGGTGGACGGTCGAAGCGATGAACGGCGAACGCGGCGCGCGGTTCGAGTTCCACGACGTGGTGATGTCCTGATCGACAATGTGCACCGCAGACCTTTCGACGAGTTCGCATCGTACCCCGGCGCTGCTGACCGACGGCGGTGTCGACGAGAAGACGGACGAGGGACCGGTCGTGCTCGTCGTCGACGACGAGGAACGCATCCCGCAGGCGTTCGCGCTCTGGCTCGACGACGACTACGAGGTCCGGACCGCGAACAGCGGTGAGGAGGCCTTCGAGCGTCTCGACGACGACGTTGACGTCGTCCTCCTCGATCGGCAGATGCCGGGGATCTCCGGCGACGATGTCCTCGATCGCATCCGCGAGGGGGAGTACGGCTGTCGCGTGGCGATGGTCACCGGCGTCGATCCCGATTTCGACATCGTGGACATGCCGTTCGACGACTACCTCACGAAGCCGGTGGGTCGCGAGGAACTCCGGGAGACCGTCGATCGACTGCTCTCGATCAGCGACTACGACGAGGAGGTCCGGTCGTATTTCGCGCTGACGGAGAAGCGCGCGACCCTCGAAGCCGAGAAGACCCGCACCGAACTCGAGGACCACGAGGGGTACGAGGGGCTTCTCGACGCGCTCGAGCGACGGGAGGAGCAGATGGACGAGCTGATGGGGCGGATGGATTCCGACCAGCTCGACACGCTCTTTCGCGACCTCACCGACGACGCCGAGGCCGGTACGCCCGGATCCGCGGACCGGTAGTGTTCGGATTGGCCGGATACCTGTGTGGGGCCACGCTGACGCGCCGCGACGGGCGGATTGCGCGCGGTCGGCGACGCCGGGACCGCCGTCGGGTAAGCTAATGTAGCCGTCGCCCGACGGGTGAGGCATGCAGACAGTCGTGCTCGCCGCGGGACGCGGCACCCGGATGCGGCCGCTGACCGACCGCCAACTGAAGCCGATGCTCCCCGTCGCCGGCCGTCCGCTCGTCGCGCACACCGTCGAGGCGGCCGCCGACGCGGGCGCGTCGCGCGTCGTCCTCGTCGTCCAACCGGACGACGGTTCGGTCTCCGAGTTCTTCGGCGACGAGTACGCGGGCGTCACGCTCGACTACGCCGTCCAGACCGAACAGCGCGGGACGGCGGACGCCGTGCGCGCGGCCGCACCCCACCTCGACGACGCGCCGTTCGTCGTCCTGAACGGCGACGCGCTCTACGATCACGCCTCGCTCGCGACGCTCTACGACCGCGCGCCCGCCGTCGGCGCGTTTAGAGTCCCGGATCCGTCGCAGTACGGCGTCCTCCTCACCGACGAGGCGGGCGAGCGCGTGACGGGCGTCGTCGAGAAGCCCGCGGATCCCCCGTCGAACCTCGTGAACGCGGGCGCGTACGCCCTCCCCGCGGCGGCGAAGTCGTGGCTCGACGTCGACGAGTCCGAGCGCGGCGAACTGGAGTTCACGGACGTGCTCGCGCGGGCCTGCGAGACGTCCGACGTCCGCCCGGTCGCCTTCGAGCGCTGGCTCGACGTCGGCCGGCCGTGGGAGTTGCTGGAAGCCAACGAGTGGCAACTCGGCGAACTCGATGGTCGCGTGGACGGCGCGGTGCACGCGGACGCCGAGCTATCGGGCGACGTGGTCGTCGCGGACGGTGCGACGGTGCGTTCGGGCGTCGTGATCGAGGGACCGGCCTACGTCGATTCGGGCGCGACCGTCGGACCGAACGCGTACATCAGGGGTTCGACGTACGTCGGACCCGAGGCGAACGTCGGGCACGCGGTCGAGGTGAAGAACAGCGTCCTGATGGCGGGCGCGCACGCCGGCCACCTCGCGTACGTCGGCGACAGCGTCCTCGGGCGCGAGACGAACCTCGGCGCCGGGACGAAGGTGGCGAACCTCCGTCACGACGGCGCGGACGTGCAGACCCTCGTGAAGGGGGACGTCGTCTCGACGGGCCGCCGGAAGTTCGGCGTCGTGCTGGGCGACGGCGCGAAGACGGGCATCAACACGAGCCTGAACGCCGGCGTGAAGCTCCCGACGGACGGCGCGACGCGACCCGGAGAAGTCGTCCTCTTCGACCCCGACAGCGAGAAGGGCCGCGAGGCGCGCGACGGACGCGGCGATGAGTGATCGCCGGGAGTGGGATCGACGCGACGCGGACGCCGCGCCCCCTCCGCATCCGCGGTCGTCGTCGGGCGGCGCCCGCCGCGTCGGGAAACCGTTAGGGTCCGGGACCGTCTCCCCCTCCGCATGGAGCGACGGGACTACTTCGGGACGAGCGGGATCCGCGGGCGCGTCGGCGAGGACGTCACGGCCGACCTCGCGTTGAACGTCGGGCGCGCGCTCGCGGCGGATTCGGAGACGGTCGTCGTCGGGCGCGATCCGCGGCCGAGCGGCACCGTCCTCGTCGACGCGCTCGCCGCCGGTCTCGCAGAGTGCGGTTGCGACGTCGTCGATCTCGGGCCGGCCGCGACGCCGACCGTCGCGCGCGCCGTCGCGTGGCGCGACGCGGACGCCGGCGTCTCCGTTACGGCCTCGCACAACCCGCCCGCGTACAACGGGCTGAAGTGCTGGCAGCCGTCCGGGCAGGCCTTCGACGGCCCGATGCAGGACGAGATCGTCGAGCGCCTCGTCGCGGAGACCTTCGACCCCGCGTCGTGGGACGGGACGGGCGCGCGCCGCGAGTGGGCGGACGCCCGCGCACGCCACGTCGACGCCATCACCGACGCCGTCGACGTCGATCCCGCGGACGCCCCGAGCGTGATCGTCGACCTCGGGAACGGCGCGGGCGGCGCGTCCGTCGACGCCCTCGTCGAACTCGGCTGCGACGTCGAGACGCTGAACGCCCAGCCGGACGGTCGGTTCCCCGGCCGACCGAGCGAGCCGACCGCCGCGAACTGCGCGTCGCTGTGCGACCTCGTGGCGTCCACCGACGCCGACCTCGGCATCGCGCACGACGCGACGCCGACCGGATGATGGCAGTCACGGCCGACGGCGAGTTCGTCACCGGTGACGCCCTGCTCGCCGTCTACGCCACGGCGTTCGCCGACGCGGGCGACCGGGTGGCCGCGCCCGTCGATACCAGCCTCCTCGTCGATGACGCGCTCGCGGACGTCGGCGCGGATCTCGTGCACACCCGCGTCGGCGACGTCTACGTGGCGGAGCGTGCCGTCGCGGACGACGTCACCTTCGGCGGCGAACCCAGCGGCGCGTGGATCTTCCCCGACGACTCCCTCTGCCCGGACGGCCCGCTCGCCGCCGCGAAACTCGTCGACCTCGTCGCGAACGGACCGTCGCTCGCCGGTCGTCTCGACGCCTTCCCGGCGTATCCGATCCGGCGGACGAGCCGCGACGTGCCCGATAAGGTCGCGGTCATGGAACGCGTCCACGACGCCGTGCGAGACGCCTACGACGACGTCGACACGCTCGACGGCGTCCGCGTCGACCTCGGCGACGCGTGGTTCCTCCTCCGGCCGAGCGGCACCGAACCGATCGTGCGCGTTACCGCCGAAGCGCGGGACGAGGCCCGCGCGAACGACGTCTTCGCGGCGGCGCAGGACCTCCTCGACGAGGCGGCCTAATCGAGCGGGTCGTCCAGCCCCGCCTCCAGCGCCACCTCGGCATCGTATTCCGGATCCTCGCAGGCCTTCGAGACGCCGGCGACGACCCCGTTCCCGTGAGCGAGGACCAGTCCGAACGCGAGCGTGCGATCCCGCATACGACCGGAGTCGAGCGGACGACCCAAATACGTGCGTGAATCGGTCACCGGATCCGTTCCACAACGAATCGGAAGTCAGACATATAAGACTGAGAGTATAGCTGTATTTCAGATAAGTAGGACGCGATATCTCGTCAGTCACGAGCGGACGGTCCGCTCACCCAGCTGTCGGTCCCCCGGGTCAGGCGTGCCGGTGGGTGATCGCGTCGGCGCGATTCGTTCTCGCGACGCGAATAGCGTGTCTTACGAGAGTATGTGTGTAAAGGCATTCCCGTCGACCGGTGCAACCGCGGGGGCGGGCGCGTCGACGTCCGTCCGGTTCTCGCGCCACGGCCGTACCGGGGTCTTGCCGTTCCCCGTTTGAGAACGGGATTCCGTCCAGTGGGTCGCCCAATCGACATTCGACGGGCGCGTTCGGCCGCGAGGACCCAATGATCCACCACGAATCGTTCTCGGATCGCGAACGAATCCCGGGCGCTCACCCGCTGAGACCGCGTTTCGTGTGCCGATGCATTTATAGAATACAACGGAGAACACCGCTCGCATGCCCCTGACAGCCGATCGGGTGCGGGAGTCCCTACGCGGAGTCGCGGCGGGACTGCTCACCCCCTTCGACGACGACCGCGACATCGACCACGCGAAGCTCGCGGAGAACGCCGACGCGCTCTACGACGAGGGGATCCGGACGTTCCTCGCGGCGGCGAACATCAGCGAGTACCACGCGCTCTCGCGCGACGAACGCGTCGCCGTGACCGAGACGAGCGTCGACGCGCTCCCCTCCGACGCCTGCGTGCTCGCCGGCGTCGGCGGCAGCGTCGATCACGCGCGGGACCTCATCGAGGGCTACGACCGCATCGGGGTGGACGCGCTGATGGTGATGCCGCCGGACTTCACGTACATCCACGAACGCGGTCTGCTCCGCTACTACGAGGCGCTCTCGGACGTCACCGAGACGCCGCTCGTGCCCTACGTTCGCGGGTTCGACCCGTCGACGCGCTATCTGAGCGATCTCACGCGCGTCGACGGTCTCGTCGGAATCAAGTACGCGATCCCGGATCCCGTGAAGCTCGGCGTGGGCGTCGAGAACGGCGCCGACGACGTCGTCTGGGTCGACGGTCTCGCCGAGCCGTACGCGCCCTCGCTCTGGGCCGAGGGCGCCGAGGGGTTCTCCGCCGGGGTCAGCAACTTCCGACCGGAGATAGGCCTCGCGCTCTTCGATGCGCTCTCCGAGGAGGACTGGGAGCGGGCCCGCGCGATCAAGAACATCACGCTCCCGTACCAGCGCTTCCGCTCCGAGACGGGCGCGGACAACGAGATCGCGGACGCGATCAGCGTCCCCGCGGTGAAGAAGGGTCTCGAACTCGCCGGACTCAACGGCGGGCACGTCCGCGCACCGATCTGTTCGCTCTCCGCGGAGGACGAACGCCGCGCGGAAGAACTCTACCGGCAACTCGACGACGACATCGAACGCCTCATCGACTGAGCGAGCGCCGGTGCATCGATCCCGACCGCCTCGAGGGAGTCGTGAACTCCGTCCGCGTAGTCTCGTTAATGTAATACGAGAGATTCGGGTTTCTACCGGTTCGATTACCATATCGGATCGGGTACTCGAGGGACTCGACGATGACGAGTCATTGGGGCCGTCCGTCGCTCGTTGGATGGCCGGCATCGTGCCACTCAGCGAGTTCGGACTACGACGCCGCTGTTGCGATTTTGTACGCGGTCGCCGCTATCGTCCGCCCTGCCGGCTATTCTCCGATATTTTCGAAGGCGTCTTGGAGTTCTTCGATGGGACTCTCAGAACCGATGTGGGTCGTCGCTTGCTTTTGACGTGTGGATGTTCGGGGGTCCGGAACGAACTCCTGAACGAACGCGACGAAGTCGTGATCGACTGAACGGAGTGGGAGAAGGGGAGGACGAACATCGTCAGGTACTCCGAGCGGTGTTGGGAGAGACCATCGCGCCAATCCTGAACGCGGCCTGTATCACCCCGGTTTGATATAGCGACATATAGTATATCAGTAGCTGTCGCGACGCGCCGAACGTCATGAAAATACTTATCCAGTATTGAATTAATGGTTTCATCATGGTCTCGGGTCGCGGTGACTCACCGTGCCCGACAGCGGAGACACACCCATGATCGACACGCTCACATTCCGAACCGCACGCATCGCGACGTCAGCTATCGGCCAATTCCGCGCGCCATGAGCGAGCTCGCGACGTTCCTCGACGGATTCGACGAGCGGGACTGGCAGGAGGCGGACGCCTCGGACGGGCCGATTCGAATCGCGATGGTCGGCGTCGGCTGGTGGGTGACCGATCAGGCCGCGCCCGCCGTCGCCGCGAGCGAGCTCTGCGAGACGACCGTCCTCGTCTCACGCGGGAAAGAGAAATCCGAGGACGCCGCGGCGGAACTCGGCGTCGAATACGGGCTCAGCACCGACGAGTTCGAGGAGGGGGTCGCTATCGACGACTACGACGCCGTCTACGTCTGCACGCCGAACGCGACCCACCTCGAAATCGTCGAGACGGCCGCGGAACTCGGCAAACCGGTCCTCTGCGAGAAGCCGATGGAGGCCTCCGCGGAGCGCGCCGAGGCGATGATCGAGACCTGCGCGGACGCCGACGTCCCGCTGATGGTCGCCTACCGCATGCAGACGGATCCCGCCGTCCGCCGGGCGCGCGAGCTGATCGCGGACGGCGCGATCGGCGACGTCGCGCACGTCCACGGGCACATGAGTCAGCCGCTCCTCCGCGAGATCATCCCCGATCCCGACCAGTGGCGGCTGAACCCCGACCTCGCGGGACCGGGCGCGTCCGTCACCGACCTCGGCGTCTACCCCCTGAACACGACGCGCTTCGTCCTCGATTCCGACCCGCTTGCCGTCCAGTCCATGCTCTACAGCGAGCACGAGGGCTTCGAGGACGTCTCGGACGAGCGCGCGGCCTTCACCGTCCGCTTCCCGGACGGCGTCTTCGCGTCGTTCTCGGCGAGCCAGCAGGCCCACGAGACCGGCTTCCTCCGGATCGTCGGTACCGAGGGGGAACTCGTCCTCGATCCCGCGTTCTTCAACCGGACCGACGCCGGTCTCACGCTCTCGTGCGGCTCTCAGACGGCCGATATCGACTTCGAGGCCGTCGATCAGATGGAAGAAGAATTCGACTACTTCGCCGATCGGCTCCTCACCGGCCGCGAGATCTACCCGGACGGCGAACACGGCGTCGTCGACATCCGCGCGGTCGAGGCCGTCCTCGACGGCGAGACGGAGACGCGCACGCTCTAGCTACGCCAGCGAATACACGTTTTCGAGGTAGACGTCCCGGACCCGATCCCCCCAGTTGTGCGTGTAGGTGTCGATGACGTCCGCGGCGACGTCCCCGCGGAGGTACTTCACGACGCCGCGGTCCCCCGTTCTGTCGCGCAGGTGCGTCGTGAAGAAGTGCCGGAAGTAGTGCGGCGTGACGTTCTCGCTCGCGCCGCCCCCGGTCCGATACCAGCCGGCGTCGCGCGCGTACCCGGTCACGGTCTCGCGCACCATCTCGGGGGTGAGGCGCGCGCCCCACGTGTCGCGCGTCGAGCAGAATAGCGGCTCCGCGGACGAGCGCGCGTCCGGCCGGACGGCGAGCCACGCCGCGAGCGCGCCGCGAAGCTCCCGATCGACCGGCAGGAGCGTCACGCGCTTGCGCTTGTTCGAGGCCGCGCGGAGTTCGCCGTTCGCCGTCTCGCCCGCCGAGATATCGGGATCGACGAAGATCGTGTCCGGGCGACCATCGAGCGCCCGCGCGTCCCGAGCGCGGGATAGGTCTCGCGGGCGCGTCGTGGGCGAGGTGGAGGTCCCGGAGGTCGAGATTGCAGAGTTCGCCGACCCGCAGGCCGGTCTTGAGGAGCGTGAGGATCACGGCGCGATCGCCGGGATGCGCGACGTCGGCGACGAACGCGCGCATCCGCGGCACGGAGATCTCCCGTCTGGTGGGGTCGGCGTCGATGGTCTCGTCCATCTCCTCGACGACGAGCGTCATCGGGTTCGCGTCGAACGCGCCGACCTGCGTCATATACGAGTAAAAGCGATTGCAGTACGAGGCGTAGGTCGCGACGGTGGATTCGGCGTACTCCTCGCGCAGCGACGCGACCCACGCGAGACACGCGCGCCGATCCGCGGCCGTCGGGCCGTCGATCCCGCGCTCCGCGAGGAATCCCTCGAAGCCGCGCAGGACGCGCTCGTACGCCGCGCGCGTCCGCTCGTGTTTTCCATGGTAGCCCATGTCTTCGAGGAAGTACGCGACGGGATCGTCGACGTCGATCGCGTCCGCCGAACTCATCTCGTCTCCTCCCGGAGGACGTAACCGCCGTCGCGCGGGCTGTACTTCACGACGCCGCGCTCCGTGAGGTCGTCGAGCGTCCCCTCGAGGCGTTCCTCGAAGTCGCCCGCGAGCGCGTCCACGAGCGTCTCCCACCCGGCGACGTCGCGCTCGCGGAGTTCGGCGAGGACGCGCTCGTCGAGCGCCGACTCCGCGGCGTCGTCTGACGCTCCCTCGGCGGTTTCGTCGTCACCGTCGTCGCCGAGGCCGAGATCGTGGACCCCCGCTTGCACCATCATACGGACGAACTCGCTCTGTGAGACGCCCATCTCGTCCGCGCGCTCCACCCACACCTCCTTCTGGTCGCGCGGGACGTACGTCTTCACCGAGACGCGATCGGCGTCATCGCTCACACGGACCACCTCGGAGGTATTGTATGACATCTGACTTTTCCGGCGAAACGGGGCCGAGAGCGCTCCAACGAGCTGTATCCGGGATCTCCGTCCGCCGGCACGTGTGATCGATGCCGCGGACGTGTCTCTTCGGTCCGTGTCCCCTACCCGTCGAGACCCGGAGACGGGCATGTCGTGATCGCGGACGCGCCGCTCGCGGCTTTCGATCCGCCGCGAGCTGCTGCCATTGTCGAGGTCCTATCTCAACGGATAAGGTCACTTATCCCCACCTCCAGTACCAGATATCCGCGCCATTATAGTCCCAACTCAGCGGATTATATTCAATCTATCCCCACTTCAGCAGATAACCTCCTCCCACGAGTGGTCCCACATTCACGTATCTCCTATTCGACCGCTGCTCATCTTGCTGTAGCGAGGAAACCCCGCCGTTCACGACGGGGAGGAATCGCGTTCGTGAAGGCCACCCCCTCGCCTTACAGCGGCCCCTCGGTGTCCAACGCCTTCGCGCCCTGTATGACCAGTCCGCGCCACGTCAGGCCGTGTGCCTCTTTCACGTGAGCTGCCCCGACCTACTCGCTCGCTCCCGCTCGCTCCCGCTCGATCACCGTCGACCACCGCGATTCTCCAGCGACCGTCGGGCGACCTGTCCCGCCTCCCGGACGGCGCGCTGGCGACCCGAGGCGCCGAACGATCGGTAGAGCAGCGCGAGCGCCCCGGCGGTGGCGACGCCGACGGCGATCGTCGCGTTCGTCCGCGCGGCCGTATAACAGAGCGTCGTGACGACGACGCCCGCGCTCGCCGCGACGCTCAGAACGAGGCGACGCGCGAGGCGACGGAGGACGTCGTTCTCGTCGGCGACGTCCGTGCGAACGCTGAGGTCGTCGCGGTCGGCTCGATCGAGCGCGCGTTCGATCTTGGGCGGGACCCCGAGTGCGGCGCGCGCGGACGCGCGCGCGTCGTCGCCGAGGTCGTCGAGCACGCTCTCGACGTGCTCGCGCGTCGAATCGCGCGGCTCGGGTTCGACGGCGTCCTCGACGACGGCGACGAAGTCGAAGTCCGGGTCGAGCGTGAGACAGACGCCTTCGAGGACGATGGCGACGCGGACGACGAGCGCGAGATCGCGCGGCATCCGGAACGGGAGGTCGTGGAGCGTCCCCTCGAACCCCTCGATGAGGTCGCGGATCCGCGCGGCCTCGACGCGCTCGCCGTGACAGTGCTCGACGGCGAGCGAGAGGACGTCCGTGACGAACGCGCGATCGGCCGCGGGGTCGAGCGCGCCCATCGCGACGAACGCGTCCACGACGCCCTCGATGTCGTCGTTCGCGGCGGCGACGTAACAGTCGCGGAGGCGCTCGCGGCGCTCGGCGTCGAGCGTCCCGCACATCCCGAAGTCGTAGATGACGAGCGTGCCGTCGGCCTGCACCGCGAGGTTGCCCGGGTGCGGGTCGGCGTGAAAGAGACCGTCCTCGATCAGCATGTCGAGATAGCACCGCTCGAGTCGCTCCGCGAGCGCCGTTCCGTCGACGCCCGCGTCGAGTTCGTCCACGCGATCGATCTTCGTCCCCTCGACGTACTGCATCGTCAGCACGCGCGACGTCGAGTGCGATGGTACGGACGCGGGAACGACGACGTCGGGGTCGGCCGCGACGTTCGCGCGCACCGATTCGAGGACGTCGCGCTCGCGGTCGTAATCCATCTCGTCGCGAATTGTCTCCGCGAACTCCGCGGAGAGGTTCGAGAGCGTGAAGCGCTGTGCGGGGGGTGCGAGCCGGAGCAGTGCGGGAAAGAGCGTTCCGATGACGCGGAGATCGGCCTCGACGAGCGCCTCGACGCCGGGGCGGCGGACCTTGACGGCGACGCGCTCGCCGTCGAGCGTCGCGGTGTAGACCTGTCCGAGGCTCGCGCCGCTGATCGCCTCGGCGTCGAAGTCGTCGAACGCCTCCCCGACCGGCCCGACCTCCGCCTCCAAGACCTCGCGGGCGTCCGCCCAGTCCGCCGGCGGCACTTCGTCCTGCAACCGGGCGAGTTCGTCCACGTACGCCGGCGGCAGCACGTCCGGGCGCGTCGACAGCAACTGCCCCAGCTTGATGAACGTCGGCCCGAGCGCGACGAGCGTCTCACGGAGCGCCGCGGCCCGTCGCTCGCGGGTGGCGTCGGACACGTCGCGCGGGCCGCCGAGGAGCAGGAAACGCCGCCGGTCGCGGAGGTGGGTGAGAGCGAGCGGTGCGAACGCGAGGACGACGGCGACGAACCGACGACCGGCGAGGGACGCGCGCCGAAGCGGACCGGGTTCGCGTGGCATCGTCCCCCGTTCGCTCGCGCCCGTCAAAGTAGTGGCGGAGGATCGTGTTCTTGCATGAGCAACGAAACCGGCGTCGCGCAGCGCCCGCGTAAACTCCATGATGCGATATAGAACGGTCCGAACGAATGGGCGGCGGAAAACCTTCGTAGTCGTCCGGCACCGCGGTCGCGATCATCGTCCGCCAAGCCCGGTAGACGTCGTTATCCGCCGACGCGTGCGATGCATCCGGTGGCGGCGTGTGCGGCGTCGCTTCGAGCGGGTGGTCGGTGGCCGTCGGGGTCGGCTCCGTCTCGCGGGGGGTGTCGTCACTAGTGAGCCACCAGAGGAGGAGTCCCGCACCGACGAGCAAGAGGAGGAGCGCGATCGCGAGCCGAGCGAGCGTGTTCGCGTGACCGGTTCCCGAGATGGGGGTCGAGGGTGGATGCCAGTTCGGGAGGAAGTAGTGGCTGGCGGCGCGTCCCGCGGGGGGGTCGCTCGGGTGAGGGGGTGCGCCCTTCGAGCCGCCGGGTTCCGGCGTCGCCGTTCCACCGGTCGCGTGACCGTGCGTCGGACGTGCGGCGTGGAGGCTGCCGGCTGCGGCACCGAGGACTGCGAGCGCGAAGACCGTGATGAGGAGGGCCGCGAGGTGGGACCGGTTCGTGTCCATCCGACACCGAGGGATAGCGCCGGTCGCGTATTAAATGATGATCATCGAGAGTAGGGCGAACCCTCCCCCTTCCGGGCGCGGGAGCGATGCGGTGCGCGAGCGGCTTCGCCACCAAAACTAAGAATTAGACATATCTAATATCCGCCCGCTAATGGCGACTGACGCTGGCGAGTGCGATCCGAGCGTCGCCGACGTGCCCCGTCGGAGTGTCCCGCAGGCACACCGCGTGCGATACGCGCACGCATTTGAGGGAACGGAGGTGGGGGCGTAGCGGTGCCGCTCGACGCGGGCGGGATCGGCGGGCTCATCCACAGGTACGAGGGGTTCGGACCCGTGGTGACGGCGTTCGTGACGAACTTCCTCGCGACGTTCGGCGATAAGGGCCAGCTCGCGGTCATCACGCTCGCGACGATCTACGACGCGAAGCGCGTCTTCGCGGGCGCCGTCACGGCGTTCGCCATCTGGAACGCGATCGAGGTGTCGGCGGGGGTGGCCGTCCTCGGGGCGCTCCCCGCCGGGGTCATGCCCATCGTCACCGGCGCGCTGTTCGTCCTCATCGGGCTTTGGACGTGCTATCAGGCCCACTCGCTCTACGTGAGCACGGACGGATGGGCGGCGTCCGGCGACCTCTTCGAGGGTCTCCTCCCGGACGGCGTCTACGAGCGCGTTCGTGGGTCGAGCGCGTTCGCCGTCGCGTTCGTCGCCATCGCCGTCGCGGAGTTCGGGGACAAGACGCAACTCCTCACGATCAACCTCGCGGCGACGTTTCCGGACTCGCCGATCGCGGTCGTCGTCGGGGCGTGGCTCGGTCTCGCGGTTCGCACCGGCATCGACGCGTTCGTCGGGACGACCGCCGAGCGCTTCCTGCCGATGGCGTTCGTGCAGGCCGCGAGCGCCGCGATATTCGTCGCCGTCGGGCTGTTCCAGTGGGGACTCATCGGCGGCACGGCCGTCGTCACGGTCGCCGTCGCGGCCGTCGCCATCGCCGTCGGTGGCGCGCTCTATCGGCGCGTCGCGGCGCGGCAGGCCGCCTGATCGTTTCGGGACGTCGATCGTCGCGGCGTCGCGCCGAGCGATCGGTCGAAACCCATTTTCCCGGTCCTCGTGTTTGAGCCGGATATGCACGCACGGAGGGCGCGACGGTGCGCATCGTGATCGTCGGCGCGGGCGAGGTCGGAGCGAGCATCGCCGCGGACCTCAGCGACGCCCACGAGGTCGTCGTCGTCGACGTCGATCCCGAGCGCGTCGAGCGCCTGACGTACGACGTCGACGCGCTTCCCGTCGAGGGCGACGGGGTCGAGCCGGGGGTACTGGAAGACGCCGACGTCAGCGAGGCCGACATCGTCGTCGCATCGACGGACGACGACGAGACGAACCTCGCGGTCTGCGGGACGGCGGCGACGCTCGGCGACCCGTTCACGATCGCGCGCGTCCAGAAGACCGCGTACCTGCGGACGTGGCGGCGGACGCGCCGGGCCTTCGACGTCGACTTCATGGTCTGCACGGACCTCCTCACAGCCCAGTCGGTCGTCCGCGTCATCGGCTTCCCGACCGCGACCGACGTCGATCCGTTCGCGGGCGGGCGCGTCCAGATGGCGGAGTTCGAGGTCCCACCGGAGAGCCCGTTCGCCGGCCAGACCGTCGAGGAGGCCGATCGGTTCGACGCGCTGACGTTCGCCGCGATCATCGAGGACGGCGACGCGGTCATCGCGCGCGGCGAGACCGTCATTCCGGCCGGCGCGAAAGTGCTCGTCATCGGGGCGGCACGGAGCGTCGAGGCCTTTGCGGCCGCGGTCGCGCCCGAATCCGCGATCGGCGACATCGATGACATCGTCGTCGTCGGCGGGAGCCAACAGGGGTTCCTCGTCGCGAAGTTGCTGGAGGAGCGCGGATTCGCCCCCCGCCTCGTCGAGCACGACGAAGACCGGGCGCGCGAGATCGCAGAACGCCTCCCGAAGACGACGGTGATGGCGCACGACGCGACGGACGCGGACTTCCTCGAACGCGAGAACGTGGGCGAGGCCGACGTCGTCGTCTCCTGTCTCGACAGCGACGAGAAGTGCCTGCTCGTCTCCCTGCTCTCGAAGCGCCTCGGGGCGGATCGGGCGATCGCCTCCATCGAGACCGCGGAGTACGTCTCGCTCTTCGAGACGGTCGGCGTGGACGTCGCGGTGAACCCCCGCGAGGTCACGGCGGAGGAGATCACGCGCTTCACGCGCGAGCGCCGCGCGGAGAACGTCGCCATCGTCGAACCGGGCACCGCGGAAGTCCTCGAAATCGAGATCGATTCGGAGAGCGTGCTCGCCGGTCGACCGATCCGCGAGGCCGTCGCCGACCTCCCGAGCGAGATCGTCATCGGCGCGATCACGCGCGCGAACGACGTCATCACGCCCCGCGGCGACACGGTCGTCGAGGTCGGCGATCACGTCGTCGTCTTCGTGCCGACGAGCGCGTCCGCGGAGGTCGCCGAGCGAGTATGACCGAGCGCTTGCGAGTCGACTGGCGCGCGAGTCTCGCACTCGTCGGGAGCGTCCTCAAATACCTCGCCGTCCCGCTCTGCGTTCCGCTCGCGATCGCGCTCTACTACGGCGACGGCGGTCTCGTCGCGTTCGTCGCCACCATCGCCGTGACGCTCGCTCTCGGTCTCGCGCTCGAACGCCTCGACACGGATCCCGACATCGGCACCCGCGAGGGGTTTTTGATGGTGTCGCTGACGTGGCTCGCCGTCGCCGTCGTCGGCGCGATCCCGTACCTGATCGAGGCGCACGGTCTCCCCGGCGTCGTCGCGGCGACGCACCCGGAGTCGACGCTCGGCGACCCGGCGAACGCGCTCTTCGAGTCGATGAGCGGCTTCACGACGACGGGCGCGACGGTGCTCGGGCAGATCTCCTTGGACGCGCACTCGCGGGCGGTGATGATGTGGCGACAGGAGAGCCAGTGGCTCGGCGGCATGGGGATCGTCGTCCTCGCCGTCGCCATCCTCCCGAAGCTCTCGGTCGGCGGCGCCCAGCTGATGGAGGCCGAAGCGCCCGGTCCCGGACTGGAGAAGCTGACGCCGCGCATCGCCGAGACGGCGCGCGCGCTCTGGGTGCTCTACGTCGGGCTGACGGCGCTCGAAATCGTCCTCCTCTACGGTCTCCACCTCCTCGGCCCGGTCGTCGGGACGCCGCTCGCCCCGGAGATGACGTTCTACAACGCCGTCGCGCACGGGTTGACGACGATGCCGACCGGCGGATTCTCCCCGGAAGCCCGGAGTATCGAGGCGTTCAGCGCCGTCGTCCAGTGGGTGATCGTCCCGTTCATGATCGCGGCCGGCGTCAACTTCGCGCTCTTCTGGCACCTCTGGAAGGGCGACCCGCACCACGTCCGCGAGGACGCCGAGTTCCGGGGTTACATCGGCGTCACCGCCGTCGCCACCGCGGTCGTCGCCGGGCTGCTCTACACCGATCCCGGTCTCGCGGGCGTCGCGGGCGCGATCGAGCCGTCGCTGCGCCACGCCGTCTTTCAGGTGGCGTCGTTCGTCACGACGACCGGGTACGCGAGCACGGACTTCAACGCGTGGAGCGCACCGACGAAGTACGTCCTCCTCGTTCTGCTGTTCATCGGTGGCTCCGCGGGGAGCACCGGCGGCGGGATCAAGATCATCCGCTGGCTCGTCGTCCTGAAGTCGGTGCGCCGCGAGCTGTTCACGACCGTCCATCCCGAGGCCGTCCGCCCCATCCGCCTCGGCGGGCAGGTCATCGACGAGGCGGCCGTCCGGGGCATCCAGTCGTTCACGCTCCTCTACTTCGTCCTGTTCGCGGTCGCGAGCGTCCTCGTCTTCGTCAACGGCGCGGCGATCGAGGGCGGACTCACCACTCTGGAAGCGGTGAGCGTCACTGCCTCGACGCTCGGGAACGTCGGGCCGGGGTTCACGCACTTCGGGCCGATGGACAGCTATCTCCTCCTGCCGGACGCGACGAAGGTGTTCATGGCCGGGCTGATGTGGATCGGCCGCCTCGAAGTGCTGCCCGTGCTCGTTCTGCTGACGCGCTCCTACTGGCGGTCCTGAGCGCCGAAGGCCCGCGGGGTGTCCGTCGGCACGCTCCGCGTGGAGAAGAGCCGCACCCGATCGCCGGATTCGAGCGTCGTGTCGCCGTTCTGCGTGACGCCCGTCTCGTCGCGTTCGAGCGCGACGACGAGGACGTCCACCGACGAGACTCGCGGCGTTCGCGTCGCCGAGCGTCCAGCCCGCGACGGGAGTCGGCTTCGACGGTGACGGTGAGCGCTTCTCCGTCCGCAGTGACACCGAGCGTGGCGGTGTCCTCAGGGTCCACCGCCGGTAGGCGCCGCGCACCGTCCACAGGTCAGTAGCCTTTTTGTGACGACACCCCACCACCGGAGTGATGAGTGAAGACGCCGGCGGTGGGAACGTCGAGGCCGAGCTGTCCCGCGACATGGGCTTACTCCCCATCACCTTCATCGGTGTCGGCGCGATGATCGGTGCGGGCGTGTTCGCCCTCACCGGTCAGGCGGCCGGTCTCGCCGGTCCCGCGCTCCTCCTCGCGTTCCTCTGCAACGGTATCGTCGCCTCGTTCACCGCGATGAGCTACGCCGAACTGGGCGCGGCGTTCCCGCGCTCCGGCGGCGCGTACAACTGGGTGAGCGAGGCGCTCCCACGCCCGTGGGGGTTCTTCACGGGATGGGCCAACTGGTTCGCGCAGGCCGTCGCCTGCGCGCTCTACTCGGTGACGTTCGGCGTCTTCTTCATGGCGTTCGTCAGCATCATCATCACGGGCGGCGCGACCACCGAGGGCGCGCACTTCCTCGGGATCGCCCAACACCTCTGGGCGAAGGGGATCGCGGCCGTCGTCGTCGCGTTCTTCGGCTACGTCAACTATCGCGGCGCCGAGGAGACAGGTACGATCGGCATCGTCGTCACCAGCGCGAAGATCATCATCCTCGCGATCTTCGTGCTCTTCGGCGCGCTCGCCACGTTTCAGGATCCGAACTGGACCGGGAAGTTCATCGGTCAACACGGCTTCTTCGCCACGGGCGCGTCCGGCGTCATGGCCGCGATGGGTTTCACGTACGTCGCCTTCGAGGGGTACGACATCATCGTCCAGTCCGGCGAGGAGGTCATCGATCCCGGGGTGAACATCCCGAAGGCCATCTTCTACTCGATCATCGTCGTCATCCCGATCTACATCCTCGTCGCGTTCGCCGCGCTCGGCGGTATCGACGTCACGCAGCACATCCTCGAACTCGCGGGCCTGAGCGATCCGGGCACGCCGACGTACGTCATCCTCGGCAACCTCGGCGAACTCGGCATCATTCAGGCCGCCGGCCAGTTCGTGCCCTACGGGCTGCCGCTGCTCCTCATCGCCGGTCTCGCGGCGACGATGAGCGCGCTGAACGCGACGCTGTACGCCTCCTCACGGATCGCGTACTCGATGAGCCGCGATAAGCTCCTGCCGGACGCGCTCTCCGACATCCACCCGGAGACGCGCTCGCCGCACTACGCCATCGCGGTCTCCGCCGTGCTTATCGCCGTCATGGCGCTCTCGCTGCCGATCAACTCCGTCGCGTCGTCCTCGTCCGTGATGTTCCTCCTGCTGTTCTCGATGGTGAACATCGCGCTGATCTTCATGCGGCGCAATCGCCCCGATCTCGAACGCCCCTTCGAGGTGCCGGCGTTCCCGTACACGCCCGCACTCGGCGTGATCTTCCAGTTGATTCTCGCGCCGTTCCTCCTCTCGTCCCTCGGGCTCGGAATCGGCGAGGAGGGATTCGTCTCCGTCGTCACGATGCTCGTCTGGTTCGCCATCGGCGTCGCCGTCTACTACGGGTACAGCGAGGCCCGCGAGCGCGAACGCATGGAGGAGGAAGCCCCGACGGTCGTCCACGAGCGGACGCCGACCGGCCGCGAGACCCAGATCCTCGTCCCGATCGCGAATCCCGAGCACGCGGAGCAGTTCATGCGGACCGCCGTCGACGTCGCGACGGACCGCGACGCCGAGATCCTCGTGATGAGCGTCGTCACCGTCCCCCAGCAGACGCCGCTGGAGCAGGGCCGGCAGTTCGTCGACGAGAAGCGCGCGGTGCTCGAGGAGGCGATGACCGTCGCGGAGGAGGCCGACGTCCCCGTCAACGGGACTGTCCGCATCGGTCACGACGTCGCGCAGGCCATCCTCAACACGATCACGCAGGAGGAGAGCGACGCCGTCCTCATGGGGTGGCGCGGGCGCTCGCGCCGGCGCGACTTCGTCCTCGGGAGCAACCTCGACACGGTCGTCACGGACGCGGACTGCGACGTCCTCGTCGAGAAGGTCGGGGCGAGCGCCGACGGCGACGTCGACTCGATCTTCCTCCCGACCGCGGGCGGCCCGCACGCCGAACTCGCCGCGGAGGTCGCGCGCGCCGTCGCGCGCACCGAATCCGCGACCGTCGACGTCGCGCACGTCGTCGCGCCCGGTGCGGACGCCGAGGAGCGCGCGGACGCCGAGGAGCGCATCGAGAGCACGATGGCGGCCCTCGAAGACATCGAGACCGACCGCGAACTCATCGAGGGGCGTGACATCGCCGATACCATCGTCGAGCACGCGGGCGACCACGACCTCACGGTCATCGGCGCGACCCGCGAGAGCCTGCTCCAACAGCTCACCTTCGGTGCCATCCCCGAGGAGGTCGGCCGCCGCGTCTCGACGCCGGTCGTGATGGCCAAGCGCAACCTCGGGATCAAGAGTTGGCTTCAGCGGTGGTTCTCGCGAACGTAGCGAGCGAGAACCCAGCGAAACTTCGTTTCGCGTTGGTTCAGTCGGACGGAAGGACGACTGAACCCAGCAGCCGTCAGGATGCGTTGGTCTCGCGAACGTAGCGAGCGAGAACGCGGCGTGTCTCATCGCCGCGTTCGTTCTCGACGGTTCGCGTCGGACAGCAGTCCCCCAATGCGTTCGCGACGCTCGGTCGGTTTTTCGAGGTCGTTGGGCCGCAGCATCGAGTCGCGCGAGCCGTGGTCGCTACTCGCCGAGCGTCACGCGCGGCGTGTCGAGGAACGCGGTCTCGTAGCCCTCGTGGCGCGACACTTGCGGGGGGACGTCGACGCTGACGGTGACGGGCGCGTCCTCGACGTCGCCGCCGATCGCGGCGCCGTAGTGGTGGCCGAGTTCGCCGTCGATGGTCTCGCGGAGGTCGTGGGTCGTCCCGCCGACGCGCGCGTCGAGTCCGGCCATGGGGAGCGGATAGCGATTGTAGGGCGTGCGCGGGGAGACGGCGAGGTAGACGTCGCTGTCGTCGCCGCCGAAGCGCGTCGCGTCGTCGAGGACGGTCGCGACGACGGCCGCATCGCCGGCCGTGCCGGTTCCGAGGAGGCGTCCGGGGAGGGCGTCGGGTTTCGGGAGGGCGGCGCTCGGGACCGCCGTCATGTCCATCGGTTCGACGGCGCCGCGTTCGCCCGCCTGATCGAGCGTCCGGTAGCTGATCGCGTCGAGTTCCTTCGGGGAGTAGGCGAGCGAGAAGTCGAACGTCGCGGAGTCGGGCGTCGCGAGCGCGCCGGTGTGTCGCGCGGCGGGCGCGCCGACGCGGAGCGTGACGTCGTACGTGCCGCCGCCGGGGAGGGCGACGTTGTCGCCGAAGTGAAAGCCCATCTGTTGGGCGAGCATCGGCCACGGGGCGTCGGACGTGAGTACGCGCCCGCCGTCGCGGAACCGGAGCACGGGATTGAGATCGGTGAGGCGCTGGCCGGTCTCCGCGTCCCAGACGACGGGCATGACGTGGATCTCGTCGTCGGCGGTCGGGCCGGCGCGGGTCGCGCGCTCCCCGGTGACGAGCCAGAACGCGTGCGGCATCGTGTACGTGAGCGCGCAGGCGTACCCGTTCGCCTTCCGCACCCCGCTCAGCAGCATGCCGTCGACGTGCGTCGGGTAGTAGACGGCGTCGGGGCGATCCGCGACCGTCGCGTTCTCGCTCCCGGACGAGTCGCCGGTCTCGTCGCTCGTGAGGTTCAGCGACGAACAGCCGGCGAGACCGGTGATCGCGCCGGTCGCGGACGCGGCGAGGAACGACCGTCGGCTCACACGCCGTGGCGGGGACGACGCGTCGCTCGCCGGCCCGGAGTCGTCCTCACGCATCGCCACGGGGGGTGGGGAGGGCGCGCAGCGATCGCGGCGGCACGAGGTAGTTCCCCCGATTGGCGACGTCGATGTACTGGAGGATACCGTTGTTGTCGCGTCGCCCGAGCGGGGAGTCGCCGGCGAGGTCGTCGCCGTTCATCGCTTCGCGGGTCGCGACGAACTCCGAGATCGCGCGCTGATAGCAGACGAAGTGGAGACCGGCGTGGCCGCCGTCGGTCGAGTCGAAGTCGCGGCGGAGGATGAGCGGGCGGCCGTCCTCGCGCAGACCGAACATCTTCTGGCTGTGCCCGACGAAGCCGTCCGTCTCCGCAGCCTCCGCCGCGGGCTTCGCCTTCGACATCGCGGCGTCCGTCCCGAGGTTGTCCCCCGCTCCCTCGACGACGTCGTGCTCGGCGTGATAGGGGCAGAACATCTTCCCGACGCGGGCCTCGCGGTCGTCCTGCTCGTACCACTGTTCGAGGTTGAGACGCATGTGCGAGGCGTGCTGGGTCGTCCCGCCCGCGAACGGTCCCGACTCGATCGTGACGCGGTCCTCGCTCGCCTGCGTCTCCGTGTAGCCGGACTTGAACCCCATGTAGAGCGGGGCGTCGTCGGGGACGGGCTTGGACGTCGGGACGCCGCGCGCGTCCTGATTGTCGGCGGGGTGTCCGTCGCCCTTGAATCCGGTGCGACGCTGGGCGACGCTGAAGACGTCGGTGAGCGTCGCGTCCACCGAAACGCCGTTGAGAGCGTCCGTCTCCCCCGTCAGCGCCTGCTCGACGGCGAGGAGGACGTGCGCGTGGTCGCTCGCGAGGTGGAGGATCGCGTCCGGCGTGTCGAGTGCGGGGTCCTCGAAGGACGCGAGCGCCGTCGGTGCGGGGAGATCGACGCTCTCCGGGAGGTCGGTCTCGAAGCGATCGAAGTACGCGGGCGAGTAGGCCATCGTCGAGAGGAGCCCGTCGTGACGCCACGCGTACGCGCGTTCGAGCGCGTCGAGCGCGTCCGCGACCGTCCGCCGGTCGGCGTCGCTCGGCGCGCCGTCGCCGTCGTAGTCGAGGAGGAGGAGGAGACGGTGTTGCACCGGCTCCGGGTTCCCGGCGTCGTCGCGCGCGAGCGCGTCGTTCCACGCGTGCTGGCGCTCCGGGAGACTCGACGGGTCGGTCTCGGTCGTCCCGCGGGGGACGTCCTCGTCGCTCGTCCGGTCGAGGCACGCCGAGAGCGCGCTCGCGCCGCCGATGGCGAGCGCGGACTTCATGAACGCGCGCCGATCGATCCCCCGACTCGGTCCGTCACTCATGCGCGCCGCTAGGGATCGGGACGGGATATGTGCTACTGGTCTCGCCGAACGAAGGCGAGGTGAGACTCAGCGAATTTCGTTCGCGTTGGTCTCGCCGAACGAAGGCGAGGTGAGACTCAGCGAATTTCGTTCGCGTTGGCCTCGCCGAACGAAGGCGAGGTGAGACTCAGCGAACCGCGACGACGCGCGGGCTACTCGCGTCCGGCGTCGGCCGGCCGCACGTACCACCGCGTCCCGCCGGAGTACGCCCAGCGCTCGGCGACGACGTCGGTCTCTTCGCCGTCGAAGCGGCCGAGGAACTGGCCGACTTGGCTCGCGGAGAGCGAGAGGTCGGCGGCGATCTCCTTGCTCTTACAGTAGAAGGGACCCGCGTCGAGTCGCTCGCGGAGGTAGCGTTCGAGGCGCACCGCCTTCGGGTTTCGCTCCGTGGAGATGGATGCCATCGCGGACGGCGGTTGGCGGGCGTCACGTAAGTACGACCGCCGAGATTCGCCACGACTGAGGCCCAAATTCCCCCCGACCTAGGTGTTACTCTGGTAGTAGAGGACGAGCACGGCGACGCAGGTGAACGCCTCCGGGAGGAAGGTGAAGGGCCCGATCGGGCGCGGTCGGCCGAAGCCGAGGAGCAGCGGGAGGACGGGGTTCGCGGTCGCGGCGTAGAGCAGCAACGCGGCGGTGAACAGGAGGAGGCCGCGGGTGAAGCGCGTCGGTAGCTCCCGGTAGAGGCGCGCGTAGGTGACGAACAGCGCGGCGAGCAGGACGACGACGAGCGTCGCGAAGAAGACCTTCGCGCGCACGAGGACGCCGAACACCCCCGGCGGATAGAACGGCATCAGCAGGCCCGGGAGGGCGACGACGACGCCGGCGGCGACCGCGACGGCGACGACGAGGAGCGCCGCGGTGCGTCGCAGGGCGAGGTGATCAGACATCGCGCTCGCCCCCCGTGTCCGTCGCATCGTCGTCCGTGTCCGTCGCGCTCGCCTCGTCCGGATTCGCGGGCGTCTCCGCGCCCACCTCGCCCGCACCCCCGCTCGCCGTCGCGTCGGTCTCGACGTGCGCGGCGACGCGGTCGGCGACGAAGTACGTCTCCCCGTATCCGTCTCCGACGGAGGTGACGACGCCGCGCGAGGTCAGGCGGCGGAGGTGGTGAGTGATCGTCCGGTAGTGGAGGTCGAGCGCCGTCGCGAGCTGGTTCGCGTTCCGCGGGCGCTCGGCGAGCGCGCGGACGACGCGCGAGCGGTTCTCGTTCCCCTCGATCCAGTCGAGGAGGCGGCGAGTGCGGTCGTCGATGGACGCGTCGTCGCGGCGCACGCTCACCCCCGCAGGGCCTCGACCGGCGAGTCGTTCGCGGCCTTCCACGCCGGGTAGATCCCGCTCAGCACGCTCGCGAAGACGGCGAACGCGAAGCCGTACACGAGGTAGCGCGCGCTGGACCACTGGAGGGCCGCGCTCGCGTCGCCGACGAGGACGTGGAACATCATCGCGCCGACGGCGAGCGCGGCGAGCGCACCGACGAGACCGCCGAGCGTCCCGAGGAGCGCGGCCTCGGTGAGGATCATGCGCAACACCTCCCCACGCCTGATACCGACGGCGCGTAGGACGCCGATCTCGCCCCGGCGTTCGACGGTGCTCATCAGCATCACGTTCAGGATGGCGACGCTCGCGACGATGAGCGAGATGCCACCGATGCCGAGCAACGCCAACTGCAGGGTGTTCATGAACGAGCTGATCTGACCCTGTACGTTGGCGTAGCTCGAGACGCGCAGGATCTCCTCGTCCTCGTGGCCCTCGCTGTTGAAGTGCTCGTCGAGCCGATTGGCGATGTTGCTCGCGGCGTCGCCGTCGTCGGCGGTGATCGTCACCGAGTCGTAGTACTGCTGGTCGGCGAGCCCGGAGATCGGGATGACGAGTTCGCCGCGGCCGCCGCCCGGCCCGAAGCCGCTGCTCGAGTCGATGAGTCCGGCGATACGGTAGAGGTGGCCGTCGTACTCGACGGGATCGCCGAGTTCGAGGCCGAGCTGCTGGGCGGTGCTGTTGGAGATGAGCGCGCCCGTCTGGAGGCGCTCGGGAGCGGTGCCCTCGGTGACGTCGTAGAGTGCGTTCGCGTCCGTCACCCCCGTCACGCTCACGTAGGCCTCCTTGCCGCGCGAGGAGACGGTCGTCGAGTTCGTCTTCTGCGGGATGGCCTGTGCGTTCGTCAGGAGGCTCCGTATCTCCTCGACCTGATCGTCGGTCACGCCGTCGTAGTCGCTGTCCTGCCCCGCGGAGACCGACACTTGATTCGTGAGGCTCCCGAGGTTCGACGTCGCCTGCTGCTGGATGGCGACGCCGGCCATCCCGAGCGAGGCGATGGCGACGACGCCGATGACGATGCCGAGCGCGGCGAGCGCGGTGCGCATCCGGTTGCGCCCGAGGTTCCGCCACGCCATCATCGCGCTCGGGAAGTGCCAGAGGGTGTCCGCGATACTCACTGCTGGATCACCCCGTCCACGATGCGGACGGTGCGGTCGGTGTATTCGAGCATCTGCTCGTCGTGCGTCACGGCCACGACGGCGATGTTCTCCTCCTGCTTGAGCCGCGTGACCTCCTCGAGGATCGTCTGTCCGGTGTCCTGATCGAGGTTGCCGGTCGGCTCGTCCGCGAGGAGGATGTCGGGTCCGTTGATGAGCGAGCGCGCGATCGCGACGCGCTGCTGTTGGCCGCCCGAGAGTTCGTCCGGCGTGTGATCGAGTCGATCGCCGAGACCGACCCGCTTCAGCAGGTCGATCGCTCGGTCGCGCCGATCGACGGACGTGTCCCAGACCGACGGGAGTTCGACGTTCTCGACGGCGGTCAACATGGGGAGCAGGTGGAAGTCCTGAAAGACGAATCCGAGGTTCGTGCGTCGCTCCTCGGTCAGTTCGTCCTCCGTGAAGTCCGTGACGTCGCGGTCGTCGAGGAGCACCGTCCCGGCCGTCGGCGTGTCGAGCAGGCCGATCATGTTGAGCATCGTGCTCTTGCCGGACCCGGAGGGACCGATGATGGTGACCATCTCGCCGCGATCGGCGTGGAAGTCGACGCCCTTCAGCGCCGTGACGGTCTGCGCCCCGCTCTCGTAGCGCTTCACGACGTCGTGGAGTTCGATGACGCTCATCTGTTCACGGGTTGCGCCAGCGGTGGACGAGCACCGCGGCGGCGAGGAGGACGATCACGCCGACCACGATGGCGATCTTCGTTGTGGGGAGACCGCCGCCAGCGCCGCCCGGCGGACCGCTCCGTCCCGAGGCGCTTCCGCTCGCGCTCGCGCTTCCGAACGCCGTCCCGGCGTTCGTGTCGCTCACGTCCACGTTCACGATCTGCGAGTGCTGTTCGCCGTTCGCCGCGTAGCTGAGGCGGACCGGGATGGAATCGACGTCGCTCGTGACGTCCGCGCTGACCTCGAACGTGGCGAACTCGCTCGTCTCGACTTCGCCGACGTAGTACGACTCGGTCTGCGAGATCGACGACGAGTCGACGACGCTGACGACGACGGACTCCGCGTCGGCGCTGCCGAGGTTCGACGCGTCGCCGTTGATCGTGTAGCTCCCGGCGCCGCCCGAGACTTCGAGACCGGTGACGTCCATCTTCCCGGTGTCCTGCGGCGTGTACCGGAGCGACGTGCTGGCCGATCCGTCCTCGTCCTGCGCCGTGTAGCGCGCGACGAGCGTCACGTTCCCGGCGGGGATGTCGGTGCCGTCGAAGGTCACCGTCCGCTCGCTCTGGCCGTCGACGTCCGCGAGGGACTTGGTCGCGACCGTCTCACCGTCGACGACGGCGTCGAGTTGCGCGTCCTCGAGGTCGACCGTGCCGTGCTCGGCGAGCGTCGCTTCGAGGACGGACGATCCGTTCTCGACGGTGGCTTTCGCGGTCACGCCGGGATCGACCGTGGCCTCGTCGACCTTGACGTAGACCGGCTTCTTGATGACGACGACGCTGCCGCTCTCCTGAATGCCGCGCAGGACGACGGTGAGGTGCTTCCATCCGGCCGAGTCGAAGGAGGTGGAGAAGGGGACCTGTACCGAGGCGCCCGGCCCGAGCGTCCCGACGTCGTCCGCCGCCACGTACGTCGAGCCGCCCTGCAGGCTCACTTGCGTGATCTGAACGCTCTCCGACCCGCTCTCCGCGTTCTGGAGGGTCGCGGTGATGGTCGTCCGCTCGTTGGTCACCGGGTTGTCCGGGTTGACCGTGACGTTCCCGACCGTGACGTACGCGCTGGTGTTATCGGACGAACTGCCCGAACTGCCGCCCGACGAGGAGGACGCCGCCGACGCCGCGGGCGCGACCGCCCCGAGCGCGGCCGTGATCACGAGAGCGGTGACGAGGAGTGTCCCGAGGCGACCGCCGACCTTCATGCGTGCCACCGCCCCCGCTCGTCGGGGACGGTCCCGCGCCGTCGTCTCGTTCTGTTCGTCGCTACTGTCGACATCGCGTCGGATCGCGTGCTCACGACTGATGTGAGTGCCCCGGACGGTTTATCCCTTTACCGAGATCGGACGGGCGTTAGCCACAGGTGAGACCCAAATTCCCCCCGGAAGCACGCGTCGTCCCCGAGTGCGGGGTGCGACGGCCCGCCGTCGCACCACGGGTGCCAGTCTACTCGTGGCACCGACCCCGGCGTGTGCGAGGCCGGCAATACGACGGAATACGGTCCCCACGCGGCGTAATCCGTTGCGAACGCGCGTCCGCTTCCGCCCGCCCGCTCGCGTCCTCGCACTTGCGGGCGGCTCCCCGCTACCGCGTGCTGAATCGACGACCTACGCCGCCGGTCGTCCCCGTCCGCCGCGGGAGCGCACGAACAGGTAGCACAGTGCCACCGCCGCGGCTTCGAGGACGAGGAGACCGGTGGCGACCGCGAGCGTCGGCACGGTGAACAGCACCGCCGCCCCCACGAGGAAGACGATGACCGCGCCGACACGCGGGTAACGCGAGCCGTGACGAGTCGCCACCGCGTAGACGCCGGCGGCGACGAGTGCCTGTGCGAGGAGGAGGACGACCGCACCGGGACCGAAGGCGGGCATGTCTCACGCGACGGTTGAGCGTCGCAAAAACGTTCCGCCGCCGACGCCGGTCGTCCGCTCTGTTCAGGCGGTCCGGCGGCCCTACGGTCCCACTGCACTCACGCCGCACTTCGCTTGGCGTTCGTGCTGTGCGTCGCCCCTACGGGCCGACGTGCTCACGCTTCGCGACGTTCAGCGTTCGTGCTGTGCGTCGCCCCTACGGGCCGACGTGCACGAACAACAACGGGACCATCACTCCCGCGCCGGCGAGCGCGCCCGCGAGGAACGCCGGGATACCGCGATGCGGGAGGTCGGATCCGGCGTCGAGGGCGTCGGGGACGAACTCGGTGCACACGAGGTAGATCATCGCGCCGCCGGCGAACCCGAAGCCGAAGGGGAGGAAGGCGCGGGCGACGCGGACGAACGCGAACGCGATCACGGCGCCGATGGGCTGCGGGAGACTGGAGAAAACGGCGGCGCCGACCATCCGCCACTCGCCGACGTCCATCGCCTTCAGCGGGATGCTGACCGCGAGACCCTCCGGGACGTTGTGCACGCTGATGGCGACGGTCATCAGCACGGCGAGCGGCGGGACGGCGAGTCCGAGGACGTCGACGCCGCCGCGGAGACCGAGTTCGGCGAAGGAGACGCCGACGGCGACCCCCTCCGGGAACGAGTGGACGGTGAGGACGCCGAGGACGAGGACGAGCGTCCGGAGGTCGGCCGTGGCGATGGCGGACGGATCGATGTCGGGGCTGACCGTCCCGCCGTCGACGGTCGCGCCGTCGCCCCCGACGTCGAGGCGAGCGAGCAGGCGATCCGAGACCTCGACGAGGACGACGCCGACGAGCGCGCCGGCGGCGAGGAGGACCGGGAGTCCGTGCGAGTACGCGAGGCCCTCGCGGGCGAGACCGAAGACGGACGCGGCGAGCATGATGCCGGAGGCGACGCCCCAGAGCGCGACCGTCGCGCGATCCGAGATCTCCTCGACGTAGAAGAACGGGAGCGCGCCGAGACCGGTCGCGAGGTCGGTGACGAGACCGGCGACGAAGACGAACGCGAGCGCCTCGAACCCGGTCCCGCCGGTCATATGTCCGGCTCCTCGACGGGATCGCCGAGTTCGCCCGTGATCTCCTCGAAGGCGTCCGTCGGCGTCACCATCCCCGTCACGTCGCCGCCGTCCACGACGAGGGCGAGTTCCTGCTTGCGCGCTTGGAACGCGTCGATGACGGCCGCGACGGAGGCGTCCGCCGCGACGGACATCGGTTCGTGCGCGATTTCGCCGATCGTGAGGTCGCCGTCGCTGAGCGCGTCGTACTCGCGGAGGACGACGGGCGTGTAGACGATCCCCTCGAACTCGTCGAGGGAGTCGCCGACGAGCGGGAAGCGCGTGTGCGGGTGGGTCTCCATCACCGCGAGGTTCTCCGCGAACGTGTTGTCCGTGGAGAGCGCGACGATCGCCTCGCGCGGGACGGCGACGTCGCGGACGGGTTCGGTGCCGATTTCGAGGGCACCGAGCACCTCCTCGCGGCGCTCCTCGGATTCGACGCCGCGCCGGAGGACGTCGCCCATCGCCTCGCGGAGGCCGGCGCGCGTCCGAACGTCCGCCTCCCCCTCCGTCTCTTCCTCGGTCCACGAGCGCGTCATCTCGACTCCGAGCGCGGAGAGCGACGTCTTCGCCAGCCAGTCGGCGAGACTGATCACGGGGTAGAACGCCTTCGTCCAGTAGTAGAGTCCGAGCGCGCCGTAGCGCACGACCTGCTGCGTGCGCTCGACGCCGAGGTACGTCGGGATCTGCTCGCCGACGACGACGTGCGAGAAGTTCACGAGCGCGAACGCGACGACCGCGGCGAGGGCGTGCGACGGCGCGGTCCCGACCGAGACGCCGAGCGCGTGGAGCACGGCCGCCACCGCCGGCTCCGCGACGACGCCGAGACCGACGGACGCGATCGTGATTCCGACCTGACACCCCGAGAGATAGACCTCGAGCTCCTCGGTCATCTCCCACGCCCGCCGGAGACCCGGCTCGTCGAAGGCCGACTCGGGGAACTGCCGGACGCGCGTGAGCGAGAACTCCGCGACGACGAAGAAGCCGTTCATGAGGAGGAGGGAGACGCCGCCGATGAGGCGGAGCGCGAGGACGGCCGGGTGCATCGTCTCGGAGTGAGTCGGCCGCCAATGGTAAAGCCGACGGCCCGCGGCGGAGGCTCGGGGCGACACCGCCCGGGTCGTCGTCTTTTTCCTCCACCGCGCCCAGATCCGGGTATGTCGTGGTACGCCGTCGAGACGCTCCGCCGCGCGTACGCCGAGACCCGCGGCCTCCTCCTCCCCGTCCGCACCGGCGTCTGGCTCCGGTTCGCGCTCCTCGCCGTCTTCGCCGGCGGGACGCCCCTCCGACCGCCCGGCGTCGGCATCGCGGTCCTGCCGCTGAACGGGGTCGGTCTCCCGACGACGGCCGTCTCGCCGCTGTCGCCACGGGTGCGGGGACTCCTCGCGTTCGCGCTCGTCCTCGTCCTCGTCCTCGGTCTGCTCGCCTCCGTCTTCGAGTTCGTCCTCGTGGACGTCGCGGAGGCGCGCGGTGACGCGCTCGCGCCCTCGGTCGTCGCGCACCTCGGCGACGGTCTCCGGCTCCTCGGCTTCCGCCTCTGTCTGGGCGCGCTCGTCGTCGTCCCGCTCGGCGCGCTCGTCGCCGGCGCACTCATCGCGACGCGCGGCGGTTCCGCCGTCGGTCTCCTGCTCGCCGTCGTCGGCGTGCTCGTCGTCGGAGCGCTCGGCGTCGGCGCGCTCGTCGCGTCCGCGCTCACGACGTCGTTCGTCGTCCCGCTGATGGCGCGCGGCGAGGGCGGCGTCCGCGACGGGTGGCGCACGCTCTGGCCGGCGCTCGTCGCCGCTCCGGGCGAGTTCGGCGTCTACCTCCTCGTTCGAGCCTGCCTCGGCGTCGCGTACGTCGTCGCGGGGAGCGTCGTCGCCGGCGCCTTCGCTCTCCCGTTCGCTCTCGCGTACGGCGCCACGGTCCTCGGCGGCCGCGTCGCCACGTTCGCGGGCTTCATCGCCGTCGCGCTCGCGGCCCTCGGTACCGTCTGCTACCTCGTCTTCCTCCGCGGGCCCGCGACGGCCTATCTACGCTACCACTCGCTGCTCGTCCTCGATCGACTCGACGCGCCGTACGCGTTCCCGACGTAGCCGGGAGCGACAACGGCTTTGGGTGCCGGGCGTGAAGACCCGGGCGTGTTCCCCCATATCGAATACCTCGAGTGGTTCGAGGGACGCCCCGACGTCGCGATGTACGATCTCGGGTCGAGCGACCTCCGTAGCGTCACCGAGGAACAGGAGCGCCCATCGACCGTCCCGCCCGCGCTGGAGGGGCGTTCCGACCCACCGGTCGGGGCGACCCTCGAAATGCAGATCGCGGGCGAGTACGGCGTCGACCCCGAATGCGTCCTCGTGACCGCGGGCGCGAGTCACGCGAACTTCCTCGCCATCGCCACCGCGCTCGACGCCGATCCCGAGAGCGAGCGGGCCGAGGACGAGCGCCTGCGCGCGCTCGTCGAGAAACCCGGCTACGAGCCCCATCGACGCACCCCGGAGCCTTCGGCGCCGCGGTCGATCGCTTCCTCCGCGAGGACGACTACCGCCTCGTCCCCGAGCGCGTCGAGAAGGCGCTCACGCCCGACACGCACCTCGTCACCGTGACGAACCGACACAACCCCTCGGGGCGGCTGGCGGAGCGCGAGACGCTCGCGGCGGTCGCGGATCACGCCCGCGACTACGACGCCCGCCTCCTCGTCGATGAGGTGTACGCGCCGTTCGTCACCGACGCGCAGGCCCGTGCGGACGGCCCGCTCGGCGGCCCGACCGCCGCCGGCATCGAGGACGCCGTGATCACGGGCTCGCTCACGAAGTTCCTCGGTCTCGGCGACCTGCGGATCGGCTGGCTCATCGCCGACGCCGACTTCGTCGAGCGCGCCCGCGAAGTCGCCCACCACGTCCCGAGCGTCGCCGACGTCTCGCGCGCGTACGGGATGCGCGCGTTCCACCACAGCGAGGACCTGCTGGCGGACCAGCGCGCGATGCTCGCGGAGAACTCGGCGCTCCTCGCGGAGTTCATCGCGGAGCGCGACGACGTCGAGGGGTTCGTCGCCGACGGCAGCACGTTCGCCTTCCTCGAGCCGACGGCCGTCGACACCGACGACCTCGTCGAGCGCGCGTGGGAGAACGGTCTCCTGCTCGCCCCCGGCCGGTTCTTCGAGGACGACGCGCGCGTTCGCGTCAGTCTCGGGCGCGCGCCCACCGACATGGACGCCGCGCTCCGCGTGCTCGCGAGCCTCCTCGACGCGCCCGATAGCTCCAAGAGTTAAGAGGCGGCGCACCTTCGAGGCGGACATGGACGACACACCGCAGGAGATCACGACACTCGTCGGCCGCGAGGTCTACTCGAACAACGGCGTCTTCGTCGGCGAGATCGAGGACATCCGCCTCGACCTCGACGCCGAGGTCGTCAACGGGCTCGCGCTCGGCGAACTCAATCCCGACCTCTTCGAGGACTACGACACCGGCCGGCGCGGCGTCATCGTCCCCTACCGGTGGGTGCGCGCGGTCGGCGACGTCGTCCTCATCAACGACGTCATCGAGCGGCTCAAGACGGACGACGACGCCGAGACGGCGATCGCCTGATTAGCTGCTGCCGTTCTGCGCGGTCGACGCCGTCTCCTGATCGACGCCCATCGCGTCGAAGAGCTTCCGTTTCACCGCCTCCTCCGTGAGTCCGAGAAGGGTCTCGCGGTTCTCCTCCGACGTCTCGATACCCGTGAACAGCCCGAGCGGGATCTCCGCGGATCCCTGCGTGGAGTGCCCGCCGGCCTCGCCGATGTCGCGGAAGGCGTCCTGCAGGACCTTGCCGATGTTCATCCGGATGTCCTTCGAGCGCGCGGCGAGGTAGATCGTGTCGTCGACGATCCCGAACACCGCGGTCGTCGTGATCCCCTCGAGATTGAGGAGTTGTTGGGCGGCCTGCGCGAGCGCGTCGCGATTGCGGATGAACCCCGCGTCGCTGATCAGGTGACTCCCCTGCACGTCGCGGTTCGTGATCGCCTCCGCGAGCACGTCGAGGGTCTCCGGACTCATGTTCGGCGACTCCACCTGCTCGAGGACGTCGTGGTCCGCGAACGGGTAGAGGTAGGCCGCCGCCGTCAGGTCCGCGGGCGTCGTCTCGCGGCGGAAGTCGAGCGTCTCCGCGCGAATCCCGTAGAGGAGCGCCGTCGCGACCTCCTGCGAGACGGAGAGGTCGAACTCCTGAATGTACTTCGTGAGGATCGTCGAGGTCGCGGAGACGTTCGGGCGGACGTCGACGAACTCGGCGTCCACCTCGTCGCCCGCCTCGTAGTGGTCGATGAAGATGTCGATGGGACCCTCGACCTGCATCTCGCCGGCCTTCGCGGGATCGACGAGCGCGATGGTGTCGTAGTCGTCGATATCGACGTCGTCGTACGGCGTGAGTTCGATGTCGAGGAGGTTGACGAACGCCCGGTTCTCCTGATGGCCGATCTCGCCGAAGTAGAGGATGTCCGCCTCGACGTCGAGGTGGTCGGCGATGGACTGGAGCGCCGCCGCGGCGGCGATGGAGTCCGGATCGGGGTTGTCGTGGGTGACGATGGCGAGCTGCGACGTCGACCCCTCGATGACCTCCGCGAGCTGGCGGGCCTTGTATTCGAGCTCGCCCGATTCGAGGGCGTGGAGGGCGGCGTCCGCGATCACGGAGGAGGGGTTGATGACGACGTCCGCGCCGAGTTCGGTGAGTTCGTCGCTCGAGACGGGATCGCTCGCGCGCACGACGAGGAACTGCTCGTCGTCGCGCTCGCGGATGTTGCGCACCGCGGCCTCGTTGGCCTCGACGTCGGAGGCCATCACGAGGACGACGTCGCGGTCGGCGACGAGTTCCGCGACCTCCTCGTCGCGGATGTCCGCGGCCTGCGCGTTCAGATCCTGATCGCGCAGCGCCTCGACCCGGGATTCGTCCTGATCGACGATGAGCACGTCCTTCCCGCGCTCGACGAGTTCCTCGGCGACCGCGTGTCCGACGCTCCCGCAGCCGAGGATGGCATACGTCGACATGGACGAGATCGTGGCCCGGCTACTCATGTTACGGGCCGATACCGTACGCCGTCACTTAACCCTCCCGACAGCGGGAACGCGCGTGATCCCCGTCACCGCAACGCACGTCGCCCCCGGAAAGAAACTTATTTGACTACCCCGCGGTAAGTCGTGAATGCGTTGGGCCGGTAGCTCAGTTAGGCAGAGCGTCTGACTCTTAATCAGACGGTCGGGGGTTCAATTCCCTCCCGGCCCGTTTTCCTGCGAACAACCTGAGCAGTGAAAACGCCCGGGAATTGAGCAAGCGAGTCGCAGCCGAACGAAGTGAGGACCGTCTCGCCCCAGTTCAATTCCCTCCCGGCCCGTTTTCCTGCGAAGGACCCGATGACGCGCAGAGCGCGTCGTCCGCGACGATCGGACGTGCCATCCGGTTTCGCGATCGGCGCCCGCGACGACGAATCGGGTTCGATCGACGTCGCATCGTGGGGCCGGCGCTCCGACTCGTGGAGGTGGTCGATCCGGTGAGTGACGCGCGGAGCGTGGACGCTCGGCTGGGACGTCGAGAAACGTCTCCGACGAGGTTCCGATGGCGACCCCTCCCCCCGAAGGGGCCACCGTCTGTCGGAGACGAGAGTGGATATTCGTGCACCGCGGATAGTTCTTCCCCTGTTCGGACCAGAGTCCGGATCGCGCGATCCAGCCGCAAATCACAACTCGCTCGCGGACACATCGCCCCGTGTATGTCGGCGTTCGAGACCTACGAGTGTCCGACCCGTGGAAGCGAGTTCAAGGCGTGCGAGGACGCGAACGCCGCCGAGACGGGCTACTGCTCGCCGGCGTGTCAGACGGGACGCTGATCGCGGCGCGGCGACGCTACTCGCGGCGCGCGCGCTCGCTGATCGCGGCGGCATCGATCTCGCCGCTGTCGAGGTCGGCTTCAATCTCGCGGGCGGCGCGGACCATGTTTTCCGTCTTGCCGGAGGCGATCTCGCGCGGGAGGAGCTTCAGTCCGCAGTCGGGGCTGACGGTGAGCTTCTCCGGTGGGACGACCTTCAGGCCCTCGCGGATGTTGCGCTTGATCTGCTCGACGGACTCGACGTCGGCGGTGTGGGCGTCGACGACGCCGAGCGCGAGGTCCGGCTCGAAGTCCGGCTCCGTGAAGACGTCGATCTGCTCGTAGTCGCCGTTCGCGAGTTCGACGTCGAATTCGTCGATCGGGTAGTCGTTGATCTCGGGATAGATGCGCGAGTAGTCGCCGTAGCAGACGTGGAGTCCGACGCGGACGTCGTCCGGGAGGTCGGCGACGATCCGATCGAGGCACTCGCCGACGATGGCGTGATCGTCGGGCGTGGTCGCGAGGGCCGGCTCGTCGATCTGGATGTAGCGCGCGCCGGCCTCGACGAGCTTCGTGACCTCCCGATTGACGAGATCGGCGAGATCGTAGGCGAGGTCGGCGTCGGTGTCGTAGACCTCGTTGAAGCTCCACGACGCGAGGGTGTAGGGTCCGGTAATGGGGACCTTGACGGGGCGGTCGGCGACGCCGGCGGCGAACTCGTACTCGTCGAGGAGCCACGGCTCGTCGTACGCGACCGGGGAGGCGACGCTGGGCTTATCGAAGTAGTTGTGGCCCCAGACTTTCACGGGACCGTTGAACTCGTAGCCGTCGATGCGTCGGGCGAAGAACTCGACCATCTCCTCGCGGCGCATCTCGCCGTCGACGACGACGTCGAGACCGGCGCGTTCGTGCTCGTGCGTGACGATTCGGCAGGCGTCGTCGAGGGCCTCCGTCCAGTCGTCGTCGTCGAAGGATTCGTCGTCGGCCTCGTGGAGGTCGCGGGCGCGATTCAGCCACGTCGGCTTCGGGTAGGAGCCGACGACGGTGGTGAGGAGGAAGTGCTCGTGGGGGTGATCGGTCGGTCGGAACCGCTCGCGGACGTCGACGGCGTCGCTCATCGGGACACCTCCGTCTCGGCGGCGACGCCGGCGGCGAGCGCGTCGAGTTTCGCCTCGAAGGTGCCCACCGGCAGGTAGAACAGCTCGGTGTTCGGGGTGGCGTACACGGTGTCGAAGTCGCTGACGGGAACGCTCTCGCGGAACCACTCGACGCGCTCGCGGACGGTCTCGCGCGTCTCGACGAGCGTGTTCTGTCCGTCGACGAGACCGAGCGCGACGGAATCCGCGGTGCCGTACTCCTGCACGAGGTAGGCGCTCTCCTCGTGGGCGCTCACGAGGTCGTAGCCGAGCGCCGCGACGTCCGTGTCGAGGAGGTGCGCGTGCAGTTTCTCGCCGAGCGCGCCCCAGTAGGTGTGGAGGACGACGTCCGCGTCGATGGCGTCGGCCACGGCGTCGACGGCATCACGAACGCGCTCGTGGATGTCGTCGTCGGGCGGGGCGGCGACGAGACTCGGTTCGAGGACGAAGACTGTCTCGACGGCGTCGGGGAACGCCGCGACTTCGCCGGCGAGGAAGTCCGCGACGCGTCGAGGAAGGCCGCGAACGAGCCGTAGTGCTCGTCGGTCGCGAGGTCGGTGAGCGAGTAGGGACCGGGGACGACGGCCTGCAAGTCCTCGGTGAGGCGGGCCGCGGCGTCGAGGTCGGCGGCCATGTCGCCGTCCTCGGTGAGCGGGCCGGTGACGACCGGCTCGCGGTAGAAGTTGTTGTTGTCGTAGTAGCGCACGATGCCCTCCGTCCGGACGTTGTCGTGGACGCAGAGCGGGTGGGCGAGCATGTCGTCCCAGCGCGCTTGCCCCTCGACGACGCGGTCGAGTCCCGCCTCGCGTTGGACGCTCACGAGGCGCTCGCGGGCGGCGTCGTAGGCCGCGGTCACGTCGGCGGACTCGTCCCCGCCGATGAGGTCCGCCTTCTGGTGTCCCTTGAGGTCGGCGAGGCGCTCCCGTTGTGCGTCCGGGAGCGGGAAGAGGCCGGCCGTCGTCGCGACGTGTTCCATGTGCTCGACGCTACGCGAGCACCGTGGTTAATATTTTCCCTACCGGATTATTCACGGTAGTAATTCCCCGGTGGACGCGCACTCAGTCGGCGAGCGCGCGCGAGCGTCGCGTGAGGTAGACGGCGGCGAGGAGCGAGTCGAGGACCGGCACGACGATCAGACCGAGACCGAGGAACCCCCAGTTCGCCGGATCGGGCGCCCATTCGACGTCGGCGTCGCGGATCGCGCGGGCGTCCCGATAGAGCGCGATGGGGAGGCCGGCCCGCACGATCACGGCGATCGCGAGGAAGGGCGCGGCGGCGACGAGCACCATGGAGGGATCCATCCCGTCCGCCGACACGTAGACGAATCCGGCGAGCAGAACGGCGAAACAGGCCTCGACGACCGTCACGATCGGCATCGCGAGGACGAGTAGCCACCACCGCGAGTCGACGTCCGACGACCCATCGCTCATGCATTCGGGTAGCGGGCCGGCGGGCAAACACCTACCGGACCAGTTTCAACACCGAGAGCGTCTCGAAGGGGAACGACTCGTCCGCGAGCGCGACGGTCGAGAACCCGCGTTCGCCCGCGTAGTCGACCACTTCGTCGACGCCGGTGAGCGTGCTGACGAGGAGGAGGACGTATCCGTCCGGCGAGAGCACGCGTCCGACGTCGTCGAGGAACGCCTCGACGACCTCCCGCCCGGTCTCGCCGCCGGTGAGCGCCACCTCCATCCAGTCGTCGCGCGCGGCCGCCGCGTCCGCCGGGAGATAGGGCGGATTGAACAGCACGACGTCGAAGGCGTCGGCGCGGAAGGGCGCGACGAGGTTCGCCCGAACCGCCTCGACGCCGGCGTCGCGAGCGCGCCGACACGCGTGCGGGTTCAGATCGGTGCCGAGCACGCGCGCGCTCGTCTCCGCGGTGACGGTCGCCGCGACGTACCCCGATCCCGTCCCGACGTCCGCCACCAGATCCGACTCCGATACCGCCTCGCACGCGACGTCGGCGAGCAGGCGCGAATCCTCCGCGGGATCGTAGACGTCGGTCTCGACGCCGCGACGCCCCGCGAGGTCGTCACCGCTCATGCTCATCCTCCCCGGCGTCCGCACTCTCGCTTCCATTATCATCCGTCTCGTCCGCGTTCTCGCTCACCGCTCCTTCGACGGCCGCCGATCGTTCGTCCCCGTCGCTGTCGCCGTCGCCCGGCGACGGAGCGTCGCGCACGCGGAACCCGTCCGCCTCCGGGCGCGCGGACACCTCGCGCTGGGGGTACGGGATCTTGATGTCGTGCTCGGCGAAGGCCGCGTGGACCGCGGAGATGACCGCGGTGTGTGCGCGCCACTTCCGGCGCGCGCTCGGCTTGTCGATCCAGAACCGGAGGTCGATCGTGACCGCGGAGTCGCCGAACTCGGTGAGGACGGCCTGCGGGCGCGGGACGGAGAGTACGTCCTCCAATTCGCCCATCGTCTCCTCGGCGACCTCGACCGCCTCATCGACGTCCGTCTCGTAGTCCACGCCCACCGCGACGTGCAGGCGCAAGCGGCCCTTCCGCGAGCGGTTGACGACCTCCTCAGAACCGACGTAGTCGTTCGGCAGCATCACGTACTCGCCGTCGAACGTCTGGATGCGCGTGTTCACGATGCTGATCTCGGTGACGATCCCCTCGTTGTCCCCGACCTGCACCCAGTCGCCGATCTCGAACGGCCGCGCGAACATCAACACGAAGCCGGCGAGTACCGCACCGAGCGTCTGTCGCGCCGCCATCCCGAGCACGATCCCGAGGAACCCCGCACCGATGAGCAACCCGGAGAGGTCGATCTCCCAGAGACCGAGTAGCCCGAGTACCCCCGCGAGGTAGATCGCCAGTTGAGCGATGCGAAAGGCGATCTCGGCTTCGTGATCGCTGATGCCGTCGCGACGCTTCGCGCCGTTCTCGATGGCGCGTTTCACCACGCCGGTCCCGATGTACGCGACCACGACGATCACGAGCGAGACGAACCCCTTCGCGCCCAGCTCCAGCGGATTGCCGAACCGCCGGACGAGGTCGACGAACTCCGACTGGAGTCCCCAGATGTAGATGATCGTCCCGATCTCCGTGACGGCCAGACAGAGCACCAGCAGGCCGAGCAGGAGGTCGATGAGCCGCAGGTCGAGCTTCTCGCGCAGCGAGTCGCCGACCCAGCGGAGGACCCACCAGAACGCGACGACCACGACGAGCGAGCCGACGGTGAGCGCGATGGCGTCCGCGTGGTCCGCGATCGCGCTCGCGATCGAGAGCCACCCCGCCATTACGACGGGTCACCGTGTTCGGCGGCGAGCGCGGCGAGTTCCGCGAACGTCGCCGGCGGGAGGTTGCCGGGGCGCTTCCGGAGGAGGTCCTCGTCCGCCGCCGACACGACCGCTTCGGGATCGTCGAGTCCCGAGATGTGTCCCGTGTTCCGGATCGCGTTTCTGACCGTTTTGCGCCGCTGCGTGAACAGGGCCTTCACGAAGCCGAGGAAGAACGCCTCGTCGTCCACCTCGTAGTCGGGATCGCGCGGCGTCGTCCGGACGATCGCCGAGCGCACGCGCGGCTGCGGGTCGAACGCCTCCTTGGGCACTTCTTCGACCACCTCGCGTCCGCGTAGTGCTGTGCACTCACGCTCAGCCGACCGTACGCGTCGTCGTCGACGTCCGCGGCCATCCGCTCCGCGAACTCGTGCTGGAACATCAACACGGTAGGCTCGCCCTCGGGGAGCAAGCGGAAGGCGAGCTCGCTCGACGCCGAATAGGGGAGGTTCGAGATGCAGCAGGTGTAGTCGGGGAGTTCGACGTCGAGCGCGTCGCCCTCGATCACGGTGAGCCTCCCGGCCTCGCGGGCGTCGACGAACTCCTCGCGGAGGTGCGCGGCGAGGTCGGGGTCGCGCTCGACCGCCGTCACTCGATCGGCGACGGCGAGCAGGCGATCGGTGAGCGCACCGGGACCGGGACCGACCTCGAGGACGTGCGATCGATCGAACGCCTCGGCGTACGTCGGAATGCGGTCCAGAACGCGGTCGTCGACGAGGAAATGCTGGTCGAAATCCGGGTTTCCGCGGCCCGCACGCCGGATGAGCGCGTCGGGGTCCCGTCGCTCGGTCATTGACGGACGTACGCCACCGAGTCGTGTAAACCCTACTTTCCGCGGCCGCTCGGCGTGAAGGCGTGGTACTTCACGTCCTCGCCCCGGATCTCTTGGAGGACGCGCTCGACGATGATCTCCGTTGGATCGTGAAGGCCGTCGACGCGCTCCTCGATGTCCGCGAAGCTCTCGAAGGGACCGCGCTTGCGCTCGTCGAGGATCTTATCGCGGAGCGTGTCGCCGATCCCCGGGAGGAGATTGAGCTGGTGGAGGCGCAGCGAGACCGCCCCGGCCTCGTTGTAGAACTCGAGGAACGGCTCGGGGTTCGCCTCGATCAGCTCCTCGACGACGTACTCCAACTCGGACTGCGCGCCCGCGGAGAGATCGTCGTAGGCGACGGCGTTCACCCGGCGAATGCCCGCCTCGGCGTCGGGCGCGACGCGCACCCGATCGCCGATGGAGACGTCCGCGTCGTCGTCCATCACGAACTCATAGAGCGCGAAGTCCTCGACACCGACGGCGAGTCCGACCTGTCCCCGCCGGAATGCCGCGCGGTCGTCGTCCGACCGACCGTGTCGGAGCACGTCGAGGACGACGGCCTCGGTTCCGTCGGCTGAATCGTCGCTCATGGCCGAACGTACGACGAGGGGAGTCTTAAAAGGTCGGCTGACGGGTCGGGAATCCCGACGTAGTCAAGCGTATTTCGCGACGACGTCCAGCACGTCGTCGAGTTCGTCGCCGGAGAGCGCGTAGCGCTCCTGCGCGAAGACGGCGCGCAGCTCGTCGCGGTTGCGCGGCAGCAGGTCCGCGATCTTCACGGCCGTCGCGGCCTCCTCGACGCCCTCCAGTTCGAGGAGTTCCTCGACGAGTTCGCGGGACTCCTCGCCTTCGAGGACGGCGAAGCGGTTGACGTGCTCGACGGCGCGCGCGAGCTCGTAGCGGAGTTCGCGCTCCTCGTCGGCCGCGCGCTCGGCCTCGACGTCGGCGAGGAGGTCACGCGCCTCCGAGACGGTGAGGAACTCCTCGTCGACGGTCTCCTTGAAGATGGTCACGCTTACTCTTGCGCGCGGAGGTGCGCGGGCTTCGCGATGATGGTCTTCTCCTTGCCGCCGTCGTTGATCCGGACCTTGAACGCGCGGCCCTGCGTGCCGATGACGGTGCCGGTGTGCCCGGAGAAGCGCGGGTGGAAGCGACCCTCGTTGACCGACGGGTCGATCTTCAGGTGCACCTTCTGCCCCTCGTCGAACTCGGCGACGGCGCGCTGGGGCGGGGAGGTCCCGCGTTCGCGGGGCTTGTTCGAGAGCTTGTTCCGCGTGGTGTTGAGGGGGCCGTTGGAGCTCGGCATAGTCGTATGAGGAGTCGTACTGGCGTCGCAGTTATAAAACGCACGTTCCCGTCTCGACAGCGGTCGCCGCCACCTCAACTGTTTTCCGCGAGCCGCGACCACCGGCATCCATGGCACTCGCGGACGGCGTCTTCGACCTGCCGGTGACCCTAGAGACCGAGAACGGCGAGCGAGCGTTCCACCCCAGCGCGGTGGCGCTTCCCGACGGCGGCGTCCTGCTCGTCGACACCGGTTTCGCGCACACGCTCGACCAACTCGACGACGGACTCGCCGAACACGGCTACGCCCTCGACGACGTCCGGTACGTCCTGCTCACCCACCAAGACGGCGACCACGCGGCCGGGCTGGCCCCGCTCCGCGAGCGCCTCGACCACCCCGTCACGGCCTTCGCCCACCGCGACGACGCGCCCGTCGTCGAGGGTCTCGAAGACCCACTGAAGGGCGACCCCGCCGACCGCTACGATCCCGCCCCCGTGGACGTGCAGGTCGTCGACGGCGTCGAGATCCGCACGGCCGCCGGGCCGCTTCAGGTCGTCGCGACGCCCGGCCACACGCCCGGCCACGTCTCGGGCTACCTCCCGGACGCGGGCGTCCTCCTCGCCGCCGACGCGACGATCGCCGAGGGCGGCGAACTCGTCGGCCCGAACGAGCGCTTCACGCCCGACCTCGAACGCGCCTACGAGTCCCTCGACGCGCTCGCGAACCTCGCGTTCACCGACGTCCTCTGCTATCACGGCGGGCACGTCGAGGCCGGACCCGAGGACGTCGCGGCGCTGAGCGAGTAGCGATCACCCGATGCGCGTCCACGTCAACGCCGCGACGAGCGTCGACGGCAAGCTCGCCTCTCGGCGGCGCGAACAGCTCGCCATCAGCGGTCCCGCGGACTTCGAGCGCGTCGATCGACTCCGCGCCGCGAGCGACGCCGTGATGGTCGGCGTCGGCACCGTCCTCGCGGACGATCCCTCGCTCACCGTGGACGATCCCGACCGCGTGGCCGAGCGCGAGGCGCGCGGCGATCCCGCACAGCCGACGCGGGTCGTCGCGGACTCGAACGGGCGCACGCCGACTGACGCGCGCGTCCTCGACGACGCGGCCCCGACGGTCGTCCTCGTCGCGTCGAGCGCGCCAGACGAGCGCGTCGACGCCATCGCCGACGCGGGCGCGACCGTCGTCGTCGCCGGCGACGGCCGCGTCGATCTCCCAGCGGCGTTCGCGCGACTGGACGAACGGGACCTCTCCGACGTGATGGTCGAGGGCGGCGGCGAACTCATCTTCTCGCTCTTCGACGCCGGCCTCGTCGACGCGCTCACCGTCTACGTCGGGAGCATGCTCGTCGGCGGCCGCGAGGCCCCGACGCTCGCCGACGGCGCGGGGTTCACCGAGGACTACCCCGAACTCGACCTCGTCGACGTCGAGCGGCTCGACGACGGCGTGCTGTTGCGCTACGACTTCTGAGTTCGTTCGAACGCCGTCCGCACGAAGTCGTTCACGCGCTCGCGCTCGATGCCGCGGACGGCGTGAACGGTCGGATCGATGCCCGTCGGGAGCGCGACGATCGCCGGGTCGAGCTGTTCCGCGCGTTCGTCGCCCTCGCCGGCGCGCTTGCGTGTCACGAGCCGGCGGGCCGTCTCGACCCACGCGTCGGGGAAGCGTTCGCCCGCGTCGTCGAGGAACGCCGGGAACACCGGGTTCGGGAACGCGTGCGCGTCGCGGACGTATCGGGCGAAGAGCGCGGCACGAACGACGACGAGCGCGCGCGAGACGGTGGACGACTCATCGGCCTCGTACTGGCTCGTGGCGAGCGAGCGATAGTGGTGGTAGCAGTCGATCGGCGAGAACGCGCCGAGCGCGTACTCGCGGAGCGCGTCGAGACCCGGACAGCCGCGGTAGACCGCCGGTGACGCGAGCGCTTCGAGGGCGGTCGGGTTCGACTCCGTGAGCAGTTCGGCGAAGCGCGTGAGGTTCCACGCGCGGACGTCCACTGCGCGGTCCCCGTCCTCGTCCCCGGCGCCATCGCCGACCGCGTCGTGGATCGACGCCACGTAGCCGTCGAGGACGACGTACTCCGCGGGCGGTTGAGCGTAGACGACGGTGACGTCGTGGTCGCTGGCAGGACCGGCGTGCCCCCACGCTCGGCTCCCGGCCTCGACGGCGACGCACACGCGGACGTCGCGCTCGCGTTCGAGCGCGCGGAGCGCGTCGGCGACGACCGGTGGCGTGGTCGTCGGCATCGTGTGGGGGAGAAGAGAGGCGTTAGTGGGAGTGGCCGGTCGCCTCGCCGTACGTGACGCCGAAGCGCTCCTCGAAGCGTCGAGCGTCGACTCCTCGATGGCTTCGAGTTCGTCGCTGGCGTCGCCCTCGCCGTGGTGGGCGAGCGTGTGCGCGCGGTTGGCGAAGCCCATCAGGGCGATGTCGGCGACGACCTGCGCCATCGACTCGTCGTCTTCCTCGCCGAGCAGGTCGACGAGCCCCGCGGGGATCTCGACCTCGTCGCTGCCGTCCGGACCGTCGACGCTGAACGTCACGGTCTCGACTGCGTCAGTCATGAGTTCGTGGTTCGGGGGTCCGACGCAAAAGCCTGCCGAAGGGCCGGAAGCGGCGGCGAAGCGAGAAGGAAGAGTTAAAACCGCTCGCGCGGCTACCCTGTGCGTATGAGCGAAGCACGACAGGCGCGCAAGTGCGTCTCCTGTGGGATCAACATCTCCGGCACGAACGCCGCGTCGTTCAAGTGCCCCGACTGCGGCGCGCAGATCTACCGCTGCGCGAAGTGCCGCAAGCAGAGCAACCTCTACGAGTGTCCCGACTGCGGGTTCCGAGGGCCGTAACGATGGGGAAGGTCGCCGCCGTCCTCAAGGTCATGCCGCAGAACCCCGAGATCGATCTCGACGAACTCAAGGGGGATCTCGAGGACTCGCTGCCCGAGGGCGCCAAGCTCCGCGGGTTCGAGCAGGAGGAGGTCGCCTTCGGTCTCGTCGCGCTCCTCTCCACCGTCGTCGTGCCGGACGACGCGGGCGGCACCGAGGCCGTTGAGGACGCCTTCTCCGGCGTCGACGGCGTCGAGTCCGTGCAGGTGCAGGAGACCGGTCGCCTGTAGACGCGCGCTTCGGTTCTCGACGACGGCCCCGCGCCGTCCCGTTCGTCTCTCACCGCACAGCCGCGGCACCGCTCACGTCTCGTTCTCACCCGGTTCGCGCACCCATTCGAGGTCCGTGTGCAGGTAGATGCCGTCGACGTGTCCGGGTTCCGCGATGGGGTAGTCGCCGTCCAACCGCTCGGGCGTCTCCGGCGCGTCCGGGAAGCCGCCGGGCGGCGCGAACTCCCCGAACGGGCGTTCGAGCGTGCAGCCGTGGCGCTCGAAGAAGCCCCGGTACTTCTCGTAGTAGGCCTCGCGCTCGTCCGGCGGGAACTCCAACAGGTCGCCCCAGCCGCGCTCGTAGAAGTCGAACGCCCCCTGCACGTGCGTGATCTCGCGGGCGTGACTCTCCGGGTAGCCCTCGGCGAGCGCGCGCTCGTAGACGTCGATCGACGTCTCGAAGACGGCGCGCAGGTGGTCCTCGCGCGCGTCGGCGTCGCGCTCGCTCGCCTCGGTGAAGAAGTCGACGTGGAGGCCGACGAGCCAGTCGCGGACGAACGAGCGCACGACGGGCACGTCGAGCGCGATCTGGGCGACGTAGTTCCGCCACGTCTGATAGAGGCGCATGGCAACGGGTAGCGTCGCCGCCGGGAAGGGGATTCGGGCCGCACGAGCGCGATTCGAGTGCGCGGGGGGAGACGCGTCTCAGCGACCGACCTCGTCGCGACAACAGTCGCGACTCACGCGCGCCCGCGCGAAGAACGCTTTTACGTCCCCCGCGCCAAGTGTCGGTGATGGATCTCGAATCTCGCGCCGAGGAGCTCGCCTCCGACCTCGGTGTTGACAAAGAGGAGGTCGAAGAGGGACTCCGCAACCTCGTGGAGTACAGCGTGCCGATGGAGGAGGCCGAGCAGAGCCTCCGCCGGAAGTACGGCGGCGACACCGGGACGTCGTCCGCCCCCACGTCCGCCGATCTCGCGGACGTGACGCCGGACTCGGGCAACGTCACCGTGACCGCGAAGGTCCTGACGGTCGGCAAGCGATCGATCCGCTACAACGGCGACGACCACGTCATCTTCGAGGGCGACCTCGCGGACGAGAGCGGCACGCTCTCCTACACCGCGTGGGACGACTTCGGACTCGAAGCCGGCGACGTCGTCCGGATCGGCAACGCGAGCGTCCGCGAGTACGAGGGGCACCCCGAGCTGAACTTCGGGGAGTCCTCGACCGTGACGGTCGCCGACGAGGACCTCGACGTCCCCTACGAGGCGGGCGGCGAGGCCGCCCTCGACGACCTCGAAGCGGGCGACCGCGGCGTGACGCTCGACGTCCGCGTCGTCGAGGTCGAGCGCAAGACGATCGACGGGCGCGACGGCGAGACGGAGATCCTCTCCGGCGTGCTGGGCGACGAGACGGCGCGGCTCCCCTTCACGGCGTGGGAGGTCGTGCCCGCGCTCGAGACGGAGGGCGCGAGCGTCCACGTGGAGAACGCGTACGTCCGGGAGTTTCGCGGCGTCCCCTCGGTGAACGTCTCCGAGTTCTCCGCGGTCGCCGAGCGCGATCAGCCCGTCGAGGTCGGCGGACCGACGCGCATGACGGTCCGCGGGGCCGTCTCTGGTGGTGGCGCGTACGATGTCGAACTCGTCGGGAACGTCATCGAGGTCCGGGACGGCTCCGGACTGATCGAGCGCTGCCCGGAGTGCGGGCGCGTCATCCAGAAGGGCCAATGTCGGACCCACGGCGAGGTCGAGGGCGAGGACGACCTCCGCGTGAAGGCGATCCTCGACGACGGGACGGGGACGGCGACCGCGATCCTCGGCCGCGAGCTGACCGAGGACGTCTACGAGGGCACACTGGAGGACGCGCTCGACGCCGCGCGCGACGCGATGGACCGCGAGGTCGTCGCCGACGACATCCGCGAGTCCGTCGTCGGGCGGGAGTACGCGGTGCGCGGACACCTCTCCGTCGACGAGTACGGCGCGAACCTCGAAGCGGTGCGATTTCGGGAGAGCGGCGACGATCCGGTCGAGCGGGCGCACGACCTGCTCGCGGAGGTGAGCGCATGAAGTCGCGTCGGACCGCTGGCCCGACTGGCTCACACTCGCCGGGGGTGGCTCGCGTGAGTCGCGCGAACCCGAGCGGCACGAGGGGTCGCGGAGTAGCGAACGCGCGACCGGAGGGATGCGCGTGAGCCAGTCCGAGGACGGCGAGGAGCGCCCGAGCCGCGAGGTCGCGTGGCGCCTCTTCGCCGCCGAGTTCGACGACGCGGACTACCAGTTCGCGGAGAGCGACGAGGAGCGCGCCCCGAACTACGTCGTCACGCCGACGGGCGCGCGCGTCAACCGCCTGTTCGCCGTCGGCGTCCTCACGTCCGTCGAGCAGGTGAACGAGGACGTCGTGCGGGCGCGCGTCGTCGACCCGACGGGCGCGTTCGTCGTCTACGCCGGCCAGTACCAGCCGGACGCGCTCGCGTCGCTCGAGAACGCCGACGTGCCCTCGTTCGTCGCGGTGACGGGCAAAGCGCGGACGTTCTCGCCGGACGACTCCGACGCGGTCTACACGTCGATCCGGCCGGAGAGCGTGAACGCCGTCACGCCCGAGACGCGCGATCGCTGGGTGGTCTCGACGGCCGAGCGGACGCTCTCCCGGATCGGCACGTTCGCGGACGCCCTCGACATGGCGGAGCGTGGCGACGACCTGACGGACGCGCTCGTCGAACGCGACGCGCCGTACGAACTCGCCTCGGGCATTTCGCACGCCATCGACCACTACGGGACGACGCCGGCGTACCTCGCGGCCGTTCGCGAACTCGCGCTCGACGCGACGCGCGTCGTCGCCGGCGACCTCGACGAGGTCGAGGCGCTCGCGCTCGCGCCGAACGAGGGCGACGGGACGGACGCCGATCTCTCGTATCCCGACGCGGCGCTCGCCGAGACCGAGGCGAGCGAGGAGGGGGCGTCGATGGATGAGCGCGTCGAAGCGACGCCGGAGGGCGAGACGGTCACGCAGGAGAGCGAGCCGTCGCCCGACGATTTCGAAGCCGAGACGGAGACCGAAGCGACGGAGATCGAAGCCGAAGCGACGGGACCGGCTGAGCACGAAGCGACGGCCGAGAGCGGGTCGGCGTCCGAGGACTTCGCGGCCGCGCGGGCCGAGCCGTCGCCCGACGACGAGTCCGCGGGAGCGGTGAGCGACCGCTCGCCCGACGACTTCGACGGCGGGGAGACGGAGACCGAAACGACGGCCGACGAGTCCGAGCGCGAAGCGACCGCGTCGGCGTCGAATACCACCGAATCGACGTCCGAGACGGCCGAGAGCGGGTCGGCGTCCGAAGGCGGCGATTTCGCGGCCGCGCGGGCCGAGCCGTCGCCCGACGACGAGTCCGCGGGAGCGGTGAGCGACCGATCGCCCGACGACTTCGACGGCGGGGAGACGGAGACCGAGGAGTCCGCGGAGGACGAGCAGTGGGAGATGGACGAGGAGACGCGCGCCGAGGTCGAGGAGGAGTTCGACGTCGGCTTCTCGTCCGGGGAGGAGATCCCCGAAGGCGGCGAGGCGGACCGCTCGTCTGACGGTGATGAGGCGAGCGACGACGAGACTGGGGGAGCCGACGCCGATCTCGGCGGCTTCGAGTCGTCCGCGGACCTCGACGAGGCCGACGAGGCCGACGAGGCCGACGATCTCGACGCGTTCACCGAGTCCGAGTACGACGAACCGGAGAGCGAGGCGGAGGACGCGGAGTCCGCGCCGCCGGACGTCGGCTTGGAGGACCTCGTCATCGACTACATGGACGACCTCGACGACGGCGACGGCGCGAACCGCGACGAACTCGTGCGCACCGTCATGGAGGAGACGGACGCGGACGAGGACGCCATCGAGGACGCGATTCAGTCGGCGCTGATGAGCGGAAGGTGTTACGAGTCCGGCGACGACCACCTCAAGGCCATCTAGATGGCGCGGGTCGAACCCGTCCCGGGGCGGCCGGCCGCGGTCGCCGACCTCGGCGACGAGTCGGCCCTCGTGGTCGCGGACTACCACGCCGGCATCGAGCGCGCGCTCCGCCGCGACGGCCTCGAAGCCCCCTCGCGCGCCGACGAGCGACGCGATCGCGTGCTGTCGCTCGTCGTCGAGACGGGCGTCGATCGCGTCGTCTTCCTCGGCGACCTCGGCCACCGGATCGGCGAGCCGCGCGGCGCGGAGCTAGACGAACTCGAAACGCTGGTCGCCGAACTCCCCGTGCCTGTCACGCTCGTGCGGGGGAACCACGACAGCGGCATCGCGGACGCGCTCGGCGTCGACGTCACGCCCGCGACCGGCGCACGATTCGATGGTGTGGGATTCTGCCACGGCCATACGTGGCCGCGCCGCGAAGTCGTGGAAGCCGACGTCGTCTGCGTCGGGCACGAGCACCCGGCGGTCAGGCTGGAGGACGAGGTCGGGGGGAGCCGCGTCGAGCGCGCGTGGCTCCGCGGCCCGCTCGTCGCCGAACCGTTCGAGGCACACGGCGACGCGACGCTCGCCGTGAGCGGCGAGCTCGTCGTCTGCCCGGCGTTCAACGGGTACAGCGGCGGGACGTGGGTGAACGTCGCGGGACAGGAGTTCCTCGCGCCGTTCCTCCCCGACGCGTGCCCGGACGCGGACGCGTACCTGCTGGACGGCACGCGTCTCGGGCGCTACGACGCGTTGTAGCAGTAGTTGGCAGTTTCTTCGCACAGAAATCGCCCGTCGTTGACCGTATCGTTTCTCCGTCAGTATTTTCGTAGCTTTCACTCCTAACGCTCTTTACGGTGCATACCGTATCCTCGTTCGACGCCCACCCGGACGGGTTCGAGGCCGAGTTCATGGACAAGCCCCACCCTCCACGAGCGAACCCGTCATGGTGAGCGAAGTAGGGCGGGGTAGTTGACCGACCAACTTGGCACCGAGGACAAGGAGGCGTGGCGCGAGCACGCACCGCAGAACCCACACCCGAGCGTCGAGGACGAGCAGTGACCGACGACGTCGCTCCACTGATAGCCTACCCCTCGCGCGAGACGCGCTCGGGTGCGCGCAGTTCGTCCCAGTCGCGCGCGGCGAGCCACTCGCAGAGTTCTTCGAGCTGGTCGCTCGCGGCGTCGAAGAGCTCGGCGCCCGTTTCGGCGTTGGCGTCCGTCTGGTCGCCGAACGCGCCGTTATCGGAGTTCTCGACGGCGTCGTAGAAGGTCGCGGCGCCGTTGCGGACGCGGACGGATTCCTCCGGGTTCGGGGCGCCGCCGTCGCGAGCCTCGGCGAACCGGTCGTCGTGAACGAGTTCGGGGCGGAGGTGTTGGATGAGCGCGGTCTCCTTCGGGCCGGCGTGGGGACCGTTGCGCGCGAACGCCTCGTCGACGAGGTCGGGGATGGACTCGTCCCACATCCACTCGATAGCGTAGGCGACGTCGTCGTCGCGGAGCCGCCGTCCGACCTCGCGGAGGTGCTGGACGTTCCCGCCGTGGGCGTTCACGAAGACGACCCGGTCGATGCCGTGGTAGGTGAGGTTCCGGACGAAACTCTCCACGTAGTCGCGGAACGCGGGCGGATCGACCCACGCGGTGCCGGGGAACTGGCGGTGGTGGGGGCTGACGCCGATCGTGACGGTGGGCGTCCGGAGGTAGCCCGTGCGTTCGGCGACCTCGGTCGCGAACGCCTCGGCGATGAGGTGATCGGTCGCGAGCGGGAGGTGCGGGCCGTGCTGTTCGGTGCTTCCGAGCGGGACGATGGCGAGCGTCTCGGACTCGAAGTAGGCTTCGAGGTCCGGCCACGCCTCGTCTGCGAGGTACACGCGTGTGAGCACGGCCCGCACCGCGAGAAAGGTTTGGGTGGCGCTCGCGACCGGCGAGGGGCTTAACTCGCCCGCGGCCCTTCGTTCGGTGATGAGTGAGACCGGCGTCGTGGACGCGTTCGCCCGCCTCGGGCCCGCGGTTCGCGACGCGCTCTCGGAACGCGGCTTCACCACGCCGACGGAGCCACAGCGACGCGCGATCCCGCCGCTCGTCGCCGGCCACAGCGCGCTCGTCGTCGCGCCGACGGGCACGGGCAAGACGGAGACGGCGATGCTCCCCGTGCTCGACGCCATCGCGACGCGGAAGGACGAGGAGAGCCACGTCCACGGCATCAGCGCGCTCTACGTCACGCCGCTGCGGGCGCTCAACCGCGACATGCGCGAGCGCCTCGACTGGTGGGGTGAGGCACTGGACATCGAGGTCGACGTCCGCCACGGCGACACCTCGGACTACCAGCGCTCGAAGCAGGCGAACGACCCGCCGGACGTGCTCGTGACGACGCCCGAGACCCTGCAAGCGATGTTGACGGGCGAGAAGCTCCGCACGGCGCTGAGCGACGTCGAACACGCCGTCGTGGACGAAGTGCACGAGCTCGCGGGCGCGAAGCGCGGCGCGCAGTTGGCGATCGGTCTCGAACGCCTGCGCGAACTCTCCGGGGCGTTCCAGCGCGTCGGACTCTCCGCGACCGTCGGCGACCCCGAGGAGGTCGGGAACTTCCTCACGGGCGGCCGCGACTTCGACGTCGTGGAGGTGGACGTCACTTCACAGGTCGAGTTCGACGTCGTCGCGCCGGAGATACGCGAGGAAGACGAACGCCTCGGGAACGAGCTCGTGACGAGCGCGGAGATGGCGAGTCACGTCCGGGCGATCCGGGACGTCGTCGAGCGCCACGACTCGACGCTGATCTTCGTGAACACCCGCCAGACCGCCGAAGCGCTCGGCTCGCGCTTCAAGGAGCTCGGGGCGAACATCGGCGTCCACCACGGCAGTCTCGCGAAGGAGGCGCGCGTCGAGGTCGAGGACGCGTTCAAGGCGGGCGAGTTGGACGCGATGCTCTGCACGTCCTCGATGGAACTCGGCATCGACGTCGGGCACATCGACCACGTCGTCCAGTACAACAGCCCGCGGGAGGTCTCGCGCCTCCTCCAGCGCGTCGGACGCGCCGGCCACCGCCGCGACGCGGTCTCCTCGGGGACGATCGTCGCCACGCATCCCGACGAGGTGGCGGAGGCGCTCGTCATCGCGCGCCGGGCCAGCGCGGGCGAGGTCGAGACGGTCGATATCCACCACGGCAGCCTCGACACGGTGGCGAACCAGATCGCGGGGATCGCGATGGACTTCGGCGACGTCTCCGCTCGCCGGGCGTACCGCATCGTCACGCGGGCCTACCCGTTCCGGGAGTTGGATGAGGAGACGTTCCGCGAGGTCGTGCGGGAACTCCACCACAATCGAGTGCTCTACCTGAACGAGGAGGCGGACGAACTCTCCTCGTCGGGGACGTGGCAGTACGTCTACGCGAACCTCTCGATGATCCCGGACGAGGAGACCTACGAGGTGTACGACATGGCGGCCGGGAGACAGGTGGGGACGCTCGACGAGCGCTTCGTCGTGAACTTCGCGGAACCCGGCGAGACGTTCGTCCAGCGCGGCGAGATGTGGCGCATCGCGGAGATCGACGAGGAGGAATCGCGAGTGAACGTCTCGCCGATCGCCGACCCGAGCGGCGAGGTGCCGTCGTGGACCGGTTCGGAGATCCCGGTGCCGCACGAGGTGGCCCAAGAGGTCGGCGAACTCCGCGGCGCCGCGGGCGCGCAGTTCGCGACCGGCGCCGACGTCGAGAGCGTCGCCCGCGACGTCGCGCGCCGCTATCCGGCGGACGCCGACACCGTCGCGAGCGCGCTCGACCCGATCGCCCGGCAGGTCGAGGCGGACGCGCCCGTCCCGACCGACGACCGAGTCGTGATCGAAGCGCAGGGGCGCGCGATCGCGCTGAACGCCGCGTTCGGCCACGAGGTGAACGAGACGCTCGGCCGACTGCTCTCCGCGCTCGTCGGCCAGCGCACCGGCTCGTCCGTCGGTCTCGACGCCGGGCCGTACAGAATCGAACTCGAAGTCCCGCAGGGCGTCCGCGCGAGCGAGGTGGAGACCGTGCTCCGCGAGACGGATCCCGAGCACGTCGCCGCGGTGCTCGAACTCTCCCTGAAGCGCTCCGATACGCTGAAGTTCACGCTCGCGCAGGTCGCCGCGAAGTTCGGCGCGCTCGATCGCTCGAAGGGCCGCGACGGCGTCGGCCTGAACCGAATCATGGGCGCCCTCGAGGACACGCCGGTCTACGACGAGGCGCTGCGGGAGGTGTTCCACACCGACCTCGACGTCGAGGGGACCGCGAGCGTGCTCGAACGCGTGCAGACGGACGACATCGAGGTCATCCGTCACGGCCAGCGCACGCCGATCGGCGTCGGGGGCCGATCCTCCGGGCAGGAACTCCTCACGCCCGAGAACGCGGACGCGAGCGTCGTCAAGGCCGTGAAGGAGCGACTGCTCGACGACCGCGTGAATCTCGTCTGCCTGCACTGCAATGAGTGGCGACAGGAGACGAAGGTGAAGCGCGTGCGCGACCAGCCGGAGTGTCCCCGATGCGGGTCCACGCGCATCGCCGCGCTCTCGCCGTGGGCGGACGACGTGGTGCGGGCGCTCGACGCCGACCCCGAGACGCGCGACGACGAACGGGAGAAGACGGTCGAGCGCGCCTACCGGAACGCGAGCATCGTCCAGAGCCACGGCAAGAAGGCCGTGATCGCGCTCGCCGCGCGCGGCGTCGGCCCGCAGAACGCCGCGCGCGTCATCAACAAGCACCGCGAGGACACGGCCGACTTCTATCGGGACATCCTCGAACGCGAGCGCGAGTACGCCCGGACGAAGGCCTTCTGGTAACGGACCTTTTTCGAGGAGTGGTCGGCTCCGCCGACCACTCCTCGAAAAAGCTCCACCAAAAAGGCCGCGCGCCGGCGGCGCGCGGTGGGGAACGGTAGCCGCTCCGCACCGCCACGGGAGTCGCGCACCGGCACCGCTCTCCACACCGCCTCGCCCCGCACCGCCCATAGCGTGCCCCGCCGCGCAGCACCACCCGTCGTGTGCCGCGACGTGACGGCCCGATCGCGCACGGCCCAAATGCGCAATCGTTTATCCGCCGGCGCGCCGAAAGACGACGAACACGATGAAACCCCTCCGGCTCGCCGCGACGGCGTCGCTCTCGCTCACGGGCGTCGTCCTCCTCGTCCCCATCCTCGCGCATCTGCTCACCGGGCCGCCGGCGCTCGGCATCGTCCTCGGCGTCATCGGCGTCCTCGTCTCCCTCGGTCTCGTCGCCGTCGGCGCGGTCGTCTACCGACTCGACGTCTCGCAGACGAACGCCGTCCGCATCGCCGGCTGGAACTTCCTCGGGATCGTCGTCCTCGGCGTCGTCTTCATCCTCCTGTTCACGTACCGGCCCGTCGAGGACGCCGGCTTCCTCTTCGCCGTCGCGCTCTCCGCGGGCGCCGTCGCGCACGTCATCATCGGCGTCTACGACGTCCGGCGGATCCGCGCCGAGGAGCTCGCGACCGAGCGCGAGCGCCTCGCCGTCCTCAACACGCTCGTCCGGCACAACCTCCGGCACGAGGCCCAACGCCTCCTCTTCGCGGTCGAGAAGGTCCGCGATAGCGACCCGGACACGGCCGGGGAGATCGAGGGGGTGGCCGAGGACCTCTCGGAGATGAACGAGAACGTACGTGCCGTCGAGGAGGCCTTCGACACCGAGCCGACGGACGTCGACGTCGCCGCGATGTGCCGGGCGGCCGCCGAGAACGCCCGCGAGGCGTACGACATCGACGTGTCGCTCGACGTCCCCGAGACCGCCCCAGCGCGCGCGGGCGACCAGCTCCGGGACGCGATCGACGAACTCGTCGAGAACGCCGTCGAACACGGCGGCGACGACCCCACGGTCGAGATCGCCGCGCGCGTGGACGGCCGGACCGTCGACATCACCGTCGCCGACGACGGTCCCGGCATCCCCGAGTCCGAACTCGAACTCGTCACGGGCGAACGCGAGATCACGCAACTCGAACACGGGAGCGGGCTCGGCCTGTGGCTCGTCCGGTGGATCACGGAGGAGTACGACGGGCGCGTCACCTTCGGCGAGTCCGACCGCGGCGGCGCGGCCGTGACGCTCGCGCTCCAGCGGGCCTGAGGGGGGAAGTCAGAGGGTTTCGAGCACGCGCTCGCGGAACGAGTCGGGATCGGTCGCGACGGCGTCGGCCGCGCCGTGATCCATGTCCGCGCTCGCGCCGTGCTGATAGCCGACGACGTGCGCGCCGGCGGCGCTCGCCGCGTCGACGCCGTGTTCCGAGTCCTCGACGACGAGCATGCCGTTCGGATCGACGCCGAGTCGCCCCGCGGCGAGTTCGTAGAGGTCGGGTTCGGGTTTGCCGGGGACGTCCTCGTCGCCCGCGGTCACGACGACGTCGAAGGCGTCCCCGAGGTCGAAGCGTTCGAAGACCAGCTCGACCCACTGCGGAAACGACGAGGTGACGAGACCGATCGGCAGGTCGCACGCGCGGATCTCGGCGACGAGGTCGTGAAAGCCGTCCGTGAGCGTCGCGCTCTCCGTGTAGACGGTGTCGGCGTGCCGGTCGAAGAGGTCGAAGTACTCCTCGCGGGTCACGGCGACGTCGTACTCGTCGGCGAGCAGGTCGTACTGGTCGTAGACGTTGATGCCGACGACTGACTCCGGGTCGACGTCTGCGTCCGGGACGGCGACGTCGAGGATCTCCGCCACTTCCGCGACCCAGTAGCGCTCGGAGTCCACGATGACGCCGTCCATATCGAAGACGACTGCCTCGATCGACATACTCGGACTTCGACGCCGGGATTCGTGTACCTGTCGGGACGTGTCGGAACGGCGCCCGCGTCAGCGCGACGCCTCGTATCCCTCGCGCGCGGCGGCGAAGTGCTCGCGACGGAGCAGGACGTCATGGGGGTGCGAGGCGGCGTCCGTCGGGTGGGCGTCGACGGTGTCGCGGATGGCGGCGAGCGCGGCCGCGCGGACGAGCGCGGCGAGATCAGCGCCCGTGTATCCTTCGGTTCGCTCGGCCACCCGGTCGAGATCGACGTCGGCCGCGAGGGGCTTTTCCGAAGTATGGACGTCGATGATCGCGCGCCGGGCGGACTCGTCCGGTCTGGGGACCCGAACGTGCGTCTCGAAGCGACCGGGTCGGAGGAGTGCGGGATCGAGCGCGTCGCGTCGGTTGGTCGCGGCGAGCACGACGAGGTTCGGGTTCTCCGCCGCGGCGTCGAGTTCCGTGAGGAGTTGGCTGACGACGCGCTCGGTCGCCTCGCTCGTCTCCGGGCCGCGCGCGCTCCCGACGGCGTCGATCTCGTCGAAGAAGACGACGCAGGGCGCGGTGCGGCGGGCGCGCTCGAAGATCTCTCTGACCGCCTTCTCGGACTCGCCGACGTACTTATCGACGAGTTCGGGACCGGCGACGCGGACGACGTTCACGCCCGCTTCGTTCCCGACGGCGCGCGCGAGCATCGTCTTCCCGGTGCCCGGCGGGCCGTGGAGGAGGACGCCCGTCGGCGGCTCGGTGGCCGCGGCCTCGAAGAGCGCGCCGTAGGCGAGGGGCCACTCGACGGCCTCGCGGAGCGTCTCCTTCGCCTCGTCGAGTCCGCCGATGTCGTCGAAGGAGACGTCCGGCGACTCGGCGACGACCTCGCGCATCGCGGAGGGTTCCGTGGCCGCGAACGCGGCGTCGAGGTCGGCGCGCGTCACCGTCTCGCGGTCGTCGCGGATCGCGGCCATCGCGGCCTCCGTGACGAGCGCGCGGAGGTCCGCACCGACGTACCCGTGCGTCCGGTCCGCGAGGGTTCGGAGGGCGACGTCGTCCGCGAGCGGCGTGCCTCTGGTGAGGACGTCGAGGATCTCCGCGCGGCCCTCGCGCGAGGGGACGCCGATCTCGATCTCGCGATCGAAGCGCCCGGGGCGCCTGAGGGCGGGATCGACGGCGTTCACCCGATTCGTCGCACCGATGACGACGACCTCGCCGCGGCCCTCCAGCCCGTCCATCAGGCTCAACAGTTGGCCGACGATGCGGTTCTCCATGTCGCCGGCGTCCTCACGCTTCCCCGCGATGGCGTCGAACTCGTCGAAGAAGACGACGCTCGGCGCGTTCTCGCGCGCCTCATCGAACACCTCGCGCAGCTGCTCTTCCGACTCGCCCTTGTACTTCGAGGTGATCTCGGGACCGGAGACGCTGACGAAGCGCGCGTCCACCTCGTTGGCGACGGCGCGCGCGATGAGCGTCTTCCCCGTGCCCGGCGGGCCGTAGAGGAGGACGCCCTTCGGCGGATCGACGCCGAGACGCCGGAATCGCCCGGGATCGCTGAGCGGGAGTTCGACGAGTTCGCGCACGGCCGCGAGCTCCTCGCCGAGACCGCCGACGTCCTCGTAGGTGACGCCGACGCGCTCGGCGCCCGTCTCGGTGTCGTCGCTCGCTTCCGCGCCGGGCGCGGGCTCGTGCAGCTCGACCGTCGTCGCGTCGGTCACGACGACGTCGCCGTCCGGCTCGGTGGCCGCGATCTCGAACTCGCCGATCCGGCCGAGCGCGTCGACGCGCACGGTCTCGCCGACGCGCACGGGACGATCGAAGAGCGCCGACCGCACGGCGTCGACGACGGCGTCGCGCTCGCGCTCTGGCGGGACGGCAGGCGTGACGACGACGCGCTCGGCGTCGCTGACGGACGCGCGCTCGACGCGGACGGTCTCGCCGATTCGGACCCCGGCGTTCGACCGGGTCGCGCCGTCGATCCGGAGCTCGTCCGCGTCGAGGGCGGCGTCCGGCCACACCTTCGCGACGGTGGCGCGATCGCCGACGATCCGGACGGTATCGCCGCTGAGGACGCCGAGACCCCGGCGAACGTCGTCGGGGAGGCGGGCGATGCCGCGGCCGGCGTCACGCGCGGCCGCCTCGCGGACGACGAGACGGTGGACGTTGTCCTCGCTCATGGGGGCGTGTTGGCGATCCGTAGATAAAGGGTTGCGGTGGGGAAAACGCGTGAACGCTGTATCCCCTCCCGACTCCGTTCACTTCGCTCCCTCCGTAGCGGAAGGGGGCTTCGCGCCCTCACCGCAGAAGCTAACAGGGCGGGCGTCGACAGGGTGGATATGGTCGAGGAAACCCAGCGGGACGACATGACGTGGTACCGCTGCGAGAAGTGCGGACTCATGTTCGACTCCGAGGACGACGCGACGAAACACGAGGAGACCTGCGACGCCGAAGACCCCTCCTATCTGCGGTAGTCCCGCCTACTCGTTCTCGTCGCCATCGTCGCCGGCGAATAGCTCGAAGCTGTACTCGCTGGCCTCGTCCTCCTCGAAGACGAGGACGCGGCCGCGCGCGACCTCGGGATCGGCCGTGATCTCCGCCGCGTAGCCGTCCATCTCGACGGTGACGCCCGGGAAGATCTCCGCTTCCTCGCCGGGTTCGAGCATCACGCGCCCGACGCCCGTCGACTCGAGGATGTCGTCGTGCGTGTTCCGGTCGTTCACGTAGCACATCACGCCCTCCGTCTCCGTCGGGGCGAGGACGAGCACCTGCACGTGCATTCCGGGATTCGTCCGTAGCGTCCCCTCGTGTCGTTCCGGGACGCCGTTGTAGAACGTCTCGCGACCGTCCGCGTACGTGAGGACGACGCCGTCCGGGGTGAGATCGACGGGGAGGGTCTCCGGGGCGACGTCGTTCCGATAGCTCATATCGACACCTGCGCCTCCGCGCGCAAAAGCGCCGCGCTCCCGGGGACGTCCCGCGGACCGCCAACGATAAGTGGTGCGTCGGTGACCCTCACGCATGGACGGCAGCGCCGAGGCCCCCGCGGCCGGCACCGTGTTGAACGCGCTCGCGACCGGTCGGGGCGCCGCGTTCGCCATCGACCGCTACGTCCGCGCCGACGTCGCCCTCGGCGGCGATTCGGTATCTGGCGCGGTCGCCGGCGACCCCGACGCGGACACCCGGCTCGTCGAGCGCTGCGTCGAGCGCGTCCTCGACGCGTACGGCGACGGCGTCTCGGGCGGCCACGTCGAGACGGAGTCGGAGGTCTCGATGGCCGCGGGTCTCAAGTCGTCGAGCGCCGCCGCGAACGCCACCGTGCTCGCGACGCTCGACGCGCTCGGTGCCGTCGAGGAGGTATCGCGCGAGGAGGCGGCGCTCATCGGTGTCCGGGCCGCCCGCGACGCCGGCGTCACCGTCACGGGCGCGTACGACGACGCGAGCGCGAGCATGGTCGGCGGTCTCACCGTCACCGACAACGACCGCGACGTCCTGCTCGCGCGCGACGATCCCGACTGGGACGTCCTCGTCTGGACGCCGGACGAGCGGGCGTTCAGCGCGGACGCCGACGCCGAGCGCTGTGCACGGATCGCGCCGCTCGCCGAACACGTCGAAGAACTGGCGCTCGCGGGCCGCTACGGTCTCGCGATGACGATCAACGGCTTCGCCTTCTGCGGGGCGCTCGACTTTCCGACCGACCCGCTCGTCGAAGCCATGCCCGCCGTCGACGGCGTCTCGCTCTCCGGGACCGGCCCGAGCTACGTCGCCGTCGGCGACCGAGCGGATCTGGAGGACTTACAGGAATCATGGAAGACGAAACCGGGAACGACGTTCCGCACGACGACGCAGCACGACGGCGCACGGACGACATGAGCCTCGACGAACTCCGCGCGGAAATCGAGGGGATCGATCGCGACATCGTCGAACTCATCGCGCGACGCACCTACGTCGCGGACGCCGTCGCCGACGTCAAAGAACAGCAGGACCTCGCGACGACCGACGAGGCCCAAGAGGAGGCCGTGATGGCGCGCGCCGGGCAGAACGCCGAGGCGTTCGATCTCGACTCGAACCTCGTGAAAGCCGTCTTTCGGCTCCTCATCGAGTTGAACAAGATACAACAGCGTAGCGAGCGCGAGCAGTCGTGAACAACGTACTAAACAGTTGCGATTGCGTGGGCCTGTGGGCCGAGCGTTGAACGTGTTTGAGAACCGTGCGGCGCTGTATCCCCTCCCTACTCGCTCCCTTCGGTCGCTCGTTGAGGAAGGGACCTTAGCGCCTCAATTCAGGTAATTCCTCAGTCGTCGGCGGCGACGGGCGCGGCGCGCTCCGGTTCGGGCGTCGCCTCCTGCTCCGGCGCGTCCGCGGCGGGGCCGTCGCACTCGTAGGCGTCGTGGTCGCGCGTCGGGTCGACGACGGTGAGCGAGAGCCACCCGTTCTCGCAGAGCGTGCGGAGGTGGTCGTGGTCGGCGAGGACGTCGCGGACGCGCTCGACGGGCGCGTGGACGACGACGGAGAGGCGCAGGGGCTGGTGGTGTGGGTCGTCGTCGGCGGCCATGAGCGACTGGAGCGGGAGACCGGTCATGAGGTCGCCGCCGTTGCCCTGATAGACGCCGACGTTTCCGACGGGGTTGTGCGTGACCTTCGAGCCGCTGCCGTAGGCGGCGTTGTCGACGGTCGAGCAGTAGTACTGGGCGTTGATCCACTGCGTGACGATGACCGGCCCGGCGAAGATGGCGTCGAGCGCGTCGCCGTCCTCGTCGCGCCGCCAGTCGTAGGAGTGGAGGAAGGCGCGGCCGTCGAGGTCGACGTCGGCGGTGAGGTCGCGCGGCCCGATGACGAAGGAGGCGTTCCCGGCGAGGCCCCATTCGGGGCGAGTCTCCGCCCAGTCGGCGGCGCGGCGCTCGGTCTCGCGCACGCCGCGCTCGGGGTCGGCGTCCATCGCCTCGGCGCGCTCGGCGGTCGCGCCAGCGCGGGCGACGTCGAGATCGGCGCGTAAGCGTTCGAGGTCGTCCGCGTGGCTCTCCGGGACGTCGCCGTCGTAGAGCGTCACCTCGTCCGTCGTCGTGTTGTGCTCGGCGGCGAGGAAGACGGTGTCCTCGGGGATGTCGTGTCCGCGGGCGTGCAGCGCATCGATAACGGCGTCGTCGTCGCAGATCGCGGCGAGCACGCGGGCGTTCGGCCCGCCGGGCTGGCCGGCGCAGGCGCCGCAGTCGAGACTCGCGTCGAACGGGTTGTTCGCCGTCTCGCTCGCGTGGCCGGTGAAGACGACGAGGCGCGCGAAGGAGTCCCAGCCCATCGTCTCGAAGGCGGCCGCGGCGTACTCGACTTTCTCCTCGAACGTCAGTCCGACCGGGAGGTCGCTGACGCCCGCGTGCTCGCCGGCGTAGTCGACGCTCGGCGCGCAGAAGTCGGGCACGCTCGGGAGGCGTGCGTCGAGGGCGTCGCGGAGGTCGTGAACGCGCTCGGGGAGGAGCGTCCGCGCGGCGAGCGCGGCGCCGTACGCGCTGCCCGCGCTCTCGACGAAGCTGAACGCGGTCGCGGCGTTCGACTTCACGGCCTTCAACACCTTCTCGCCGGCGAGGAGACGCCCCGTCCAGCGGTCGTAGGCGGCGCGCTCGTGCTCGTGGCGTCCGTCCGAGCGGTCGCGGACGTAGTGCTCGGTCTCGACGATCGGCGGGCAGGCGTCGGCGCTCGCCTCCGCGTCGTACCCCTCGTGGCGCATCGGGACGCCGAAGAATCCCGCGTAACCGTGGGTCTCGTAGTCGCCCGCGGCCTCGAGGTGCCGACGGAACACCTCCGAGCGCGTGTCGATGCAGAAGACGAGTTGCGCGTCCGCGCGGCCGTCCGTGTCGTCTCCGTCCGTCTCGGCCCGCGCCGCGCCCGCGTCGGCGACGGCGTCGACGACCTCGTCGCGGTAGGACGCCTCCCACGCGCGCAACCACGCCTCCTCGAGCGGGACGCTGTCGTTCGCGTTCGCGGCGTCGCGTCCGACGGTGTTTGCGTCGGCGTCCGTCTCGTCCGCGAGCGGGTCGAGCGGCGCGTCGAAGCGCTCGACGAGGAGGAGGCGCGCGGCGAGGTAGCCGACGAGCGTGATCGGGCAGGCGTCCTGCCACTCGTCGCCGCGTTCCGCGCGGTACTTGACGAGTCCCCCCCAGCCGGGGAGCGCGTTCAGGTGGGTCTCGAGGACCGGCGTCCAGCGCTCGCGCGGGTGGTCGTCGAGGACCGACGCGACGGCGGCGGCCGGGTCGGCCGGCGCCTCAGCGAGCGCCCCCGCGTCGGGGATCTCGGAGTCGTGGCGGGCGACGGCGCGGAACGCGTCGTAGAATCCGGTCTCGCGGTTCGGCATCGGCCACGACGCCTCGCCCTCGTCGAGGAAGGCCGACAGCCACTTGGCGAGCACGCGATCGACGCGCGCCGTCGCCTCGTCGCGCGTGGGACGCGCGTCGCTCCCGCCGGCGTCCGTCGCCGACAGCCGCTGTAGGTGGGGTTCGGGATCGGCGTCGTAGCCGTGCGCGGCGAGTTCGTCGCGAAGCGTTTCGGGATCGATATCGCCGCGCTCCCACGCCTCGCGGAACGTCTCCGGGTCGGGGTAGGCCCGGCCACCGCGCAGGGTCGCGGCCCGTGCGACGGCCTCGTGGAAGGGGCGGTCCTCGAAGCCGGAGAGGGGGTTCGCGGTCACGAACGAGTGGAGCGGCCAGTTCGTCCCGAGGGTCTCTGCGGCCCGAGCGACGTGCTCGCGGACGTCGCGGTCGTCGTTCTCAGTACTCATTGTACTCCTCCGTGTTCGTGGTGACCGTCTCCGGTGCTGGCTGGGTCGCGTTGCGGAGCGCGACGTAGAGGCGATCGCTCCGCCGATACGCGCCGGTCTCGATGGCGAGGTAGACGATGGCGAACGCGGCGGCGACGGCGAGGTGAACGGGACCCAACGCGGTCGGTGCGGCCGTCACGACCGATCCGGCCATGACGCCCTCGATCGCGGTGTAGACGAGTCCGTAGACGGCGATCGCGGGGAGGAAGACGAGCGCCACGGCGCCGTAGCGGACGGCGGGCGCGACGCCGGTCCGTCCGAGGGCCTGTCGCGCCGCGTGGAGCGTCGTCAGCACGACGAGACCGACGAGGAGGAGACCGCTGTCCGCGCGCAGTCCCTCGCCGGTGATCGCGGCGAAGATGGCGCCGCCCGCGACGGCGGTGGCGGCGGTCGCGAGCGCGCCGACGGCGGTGAGCGACGGGGTCTCGCCGTGACCGTGGCCCGGCGTCGTGTGCGCGACGCGACTCCCGTTCGAGAGGAACATGTAGGCCTTGTAGAAGCCGTGGAGGATGAGGTGGGTGACGGCGGCGGCGAAGAAGCCGAGGCCGGCCTGCATGATCATGTAGCTCATCTGCCCGGTCGTGGAGCAGCCGAGGCGGCCCTTCACGTCCGACTGAACGGTGCGCAGGAGTTTGCCGACGAGCGCGCTCGCGGCGCCGACGGCGACGACGATGAGCATGAAGCGCGTGTCGGCGGTGACGACGGGCGCGAAGCGGACGAGGAGGATGCCACCGGCGTTGACGAAGCCGGCGTGCATCAGCGCGGACGCGGGCGTCGGCGCGGTCATCGAGGAGAGCAGCCACGTGTGGAAGGGGACGAGCGCGGACTGCACCATCGCGGCGAGGAGGAGGGCGGCGGCGACGAGGAGCCAAACGGTTCCGGGGAGCGTGTCGGCGGTGGCGGCGATACCGTCGAACGTCGTCGCGCCCGTCGTCGCCCAGAGCGCCGCGGCGGCGACGGCGACGAGCGCGCTACTGGCGAGGAAGTACCGGCGCGCGAGCGACGCCGCGGCCCGCGCCTGCGGCCAGTCGCGGGCGTAGCCGATGAGATCGGCCATGAGGAGACCCATGGCGAGCCACGCGAGGACGAACAGCGCGGTGTTCGCGGCGGCGACGAGCACCATCACGGTGAGCGTGAAGGCGAACGTCCGGGCGAAGAAGGTCTCGATCCGCTCGCTCCCGGCCATGTAGCGCCGCGAGTAGCTGTGGACGATCCCGCTGAAGAAGGTGACGGCGACCCACATCACGGCCGTCAGACCGTCCACGGTGAGGACGCCCGCGACGTCCCACGTGGTGCCCGTCGCGGCGCGCGCGACGAGGACCCCGAGGCACGCGACCCACAGCGCCCACACGAGTCGAGTGAGCCACGCGGGCGTGCGAGCGGGCGATTCCGACGCGGTGTCCGAGAGGCCTCCGATCGTGCGTGTGGATTGGGTGTCCGTCATCGTTTCGCTCGTTCGTGACGCGGGGTAGTCCCCGGTCACACCTACGCAACAATACGAACAGATCGGGCAATAAATCCTTCGTCAATTCCCAGTCCGTTCGATATACGCCCTTATAATTCGTGAAAGACTTGGTCTGTCGGTCGCGGCCGACCTACTCCTCTTCCTCGAATCCGCCGAACGGGGTCGTCACGTGGCTCTTCACCAGTACCTCGTCGACCACCGTCAGGCCCATGTCGAGGAGCGCCTCCGCGATCGGCGTGATGTCGCTGTCCGAGTTGCCGACAGCGGTCACGAGGAGGTTGCGCTCGCCCGTGATCAGCTCCTGAACGGAGACGACGCCGTCGAGGTCGAGGACCTCCGGGATCAGGTCGGCGCGCTCGTGGATCGACGCCGTGCAGAAGAGCAGCATTCGGATCGGATACCCGGATCGCTCGTAGTCGATCTCCGCGCTGTACCCCTTGATGACGCCCTCGTCCTCCAATCGCTGGATGCGCTTGCGGACCGTGCTCCCAGAGGTCCCCGTCCGCTCCGCGATATCGCTCGAGGAGTGGTTTCGCGCGTCCTCCTGAAGCGCGTACAGGATCGCCCGGTCGACCGCGTCGATGTCGCCCTCGATCATGCGCACGCGTTCGCCCGTCTCGAACAAAGGGACTTCGCCATCCGCGGTCCCGACCGGTGAGGGACGCGGCCCGTCCCCCGAGTCACCTCAGTAGGTCTCGGCGAGCGCGTCGAGCACCTCGTGGTGCTCGGTCGTGTGCGGCGCGGTGAGCGGCGAGACGCTGGTCTCGCCCGCGACGACCGCGCGGAGGTCGCTGTCCGCGGGTTCGCCCGCGACGATCCCCTCGTCGATGCGATCCCACATCTCGTCGTGGAGCCGCAGGCGCTCGCCGTCGCGATCGACGCTCATATCGTAGCCGCGCGTCGGCGTCGTCACCGCCAGCCCGCCGGTCTCCGTGCCCGGCCGCGGGGCGTTCACGTTCAGGTAGTCCGCACGCTCGAAGACCCCGGAGTCGTGCGTGTGCTCGACGAGGTACGCGGTGGCGGCGGCGGCCTCCGCGTAGTCGGCCTTCGGGGTCACGCCCGCGTCGAAGTCCGCGCTCGTCAGCGCGAGCGAGACCGCGATCGCGGGGACGTCGAAGAACGCGGCCTCGACGGCCGCGCTCACCGTGCCCGAGCGTCCGAGGACGTACGCTCCGAGGTTCCCGCCGCGGTTACAGCCGGAGACGACGACGTCCGCGTTCGGGACGAGCGACTCCAGCGCAGCGATCACGCAGTCCGAGGGCGTCCCGCGGACCGCGTAGCCGTACTCGTGGTCGTCCACGACGACCTCCCGCGAGAGCGCGCGCCCCGTCGCGCTCATGTCCTCCGCGGGCGCGACCGCGGTGACGTCGCCGAAGTCCGAGAGGGCGTCGTAGAGGGCGGCGAGCCCGGGACTCTCGATCCCGTCGTCGTTCGTGAGGACGATGTCCATACGCCGACCCTTTCGACCGGCGAGCAAAACGGTTCGGGAAGTCAGCCGAGGCGGTCCACGACCACGTCCGCGTCCACGACGAAGTTGTACGCGCCCTCGTCAGCGTTCCAGAGGCAGAGCGCGGACTCGAACTGTAGGAGGTCGCCGTAGTCGGCTTCGAGGAGGTCGCGGTTGAGCGCGGTGCGATCCACGAGGACGGCGTAGCAGTCCGTGTCCTCCGAGCCGTCGCTGATCTTGAACAGGGGGTTCCCGCCGTCCGAGAGGTCGTTCGACAGTTTGGCTGCGACGACGTCCACGCGATTCGAGACGTGGCGCTCCGCGTCGCCGAGTTTCGCGTAGCGCGACGCGGGGAGCGAGACGTCGTGCATCCGACGCCCGTCCGTCCGCAGGAACGCGTAGCTGTATTTGACGCTCGCGTTCAGGAACTCCGCGGGACGCTCTGCGGCCTCGGCGAGCCGGCGCTGGACGTTCGGAGGTTCGACGTCGGGCCGCTCGACGAACGACCACCCGCGGTCGCTCGGTCGCTCGCCATCCCAGAGGCGGACCGTCGGCGCGTAGACGGTGACGCCGCGCGCCTCGAGTTCGCGCTCGACCGCGCGCAGCCCCGTGCTCGTGTTCCGGTCGGCGGGCGCGACGAGGACGAGCGTGCCGTCGTCCGCGAGGACGTCGAGGTAGCGCTCGGCGACGTCGGCGGGCGAGTCGAGTTCGCTGAGGACGCTGAACGCGGTCACGAGGTCGAAGTCGCCGGCCGCGTCGAGGTCGCCGAAGTCGAGGGCTTCGGCGGTCTCGGAGTGGAGCGTCCCGTGGACGTTTCGGGGGGACGCGTCGAAGAAGTCGGTGAGGAGGTCCGCGGCGGGACTCGGCTCGACGGCGTGATAGTCGAGGAGCGCGTCGGCGGGGAGGGCGTCCGCGAGGCCGAGGAACGGGCCGCCGACGCCCGCGCCGAGGTCGAGGACGCGACAGTCGCGCGACAGGAGACCCTCGTGCGCGAGGTCCGCGGCGACGTACCGGCCGACCGCGTAGTAATCGGGGAGGTGGTAGATCGCGTAGCCGAGCGCGGCCGTCGCGTCGTACGTGACGTCGTTCTCGTGGTAGTAGTCGGCCTTCAGGCGCCGGATCGCCTCGCGGAGCGCGTCGCCGCTCTCCCCGCGGTGCCAGTCCGGGCCGTAGACGTCGACGAGGCGATCCTCCAGCACGCGCGCGTGCGCAGTCGGGAACGCCGTGACGGATCCGGACGGGGCGTCGATCCGGCCGTCCGCGACGGGGACGAACGTGCCGTCCTCGCGCTCGATGAGACCGAGCGACGGGGCCTCCTCGCGGAGGGCCTGCCGGACGACCGCGGGGTGGCGCGGCGCACTGAGGTACTCGCAGATCTCCGCCGGGTCGATCGGCCGGACGTTTCGGAGGTACTTCGCGTTCGACCGGAGTTCGTCCCTATCGACTGACATCGTCGTAGAGGGCGTCGTACTCGTCCGGGTCGGCATCGGCGAGGCGTTCGGCGGCGGCGGCGACGTCGCGCGCGCCGTCGAAGGCCGCTTGGATGTCGGCGTAGACCCGGGGCGTTCCGTCGAGGACGCGGCGGGCGAGCGCGTCGAGGCGCTCGTAGACCGGTGTCGCCAGTTCGTCGGGGACGTCGGCCTCGCTCGCGTCGGCGGCGAGCGCGAACGCGAGGATGGCGGCGTGCGTGCGTCCCTGCACCGTCCGCATCGCGTCGTCGTGCGCCTCGGGGGCGACGTCCACGAGGTCGTTCCCCGCGGCCGCGATGTCGCGCCGGAGACCGTCGGTCGCGGGCCCGCTCGCGGCCGTGGAAACGGCGACCGTCCCGGGCGCGGCGTCGGCGCCGAACAGCGGGTGGAAACTCACGCGCTCACGGGCGGGCGCGGCGTCGGCCATCGCGTCCAGCGGCGCGCGCATCGACCCCGTGACGTCCACGACGGCCTGCTGTGCCTTTTCCGCGTGCTCGGCGATCGACTCGCTCGCGACGCGCATCGGCACGGCGAGACAGACGACGCCGAACGACTCCGTCGTGTCGAGGGGGACGGCGCGCCCGCGCGATCCGAGCGCGTCCGCCGCGGCCTCGGCGCGCGGGGGATCCGCGTCCGCGAACGCGACGTCGGACGTGACGGCGGACGCGAACCAGCGCCCCATCTCGCCCGCGCCGACGACCAGTACGTCCATACGATAATCGCTAGCCCGCGCGCGGGCAAAAGCCGTTCGCTCCGTGACGTCCGTCGGGAGGTTTTAAGCTTCACGGCACCGAACCGTGAATCGAATGACCGACCGGTCGACCGTCCTCGTCGTCGAAGACGACCGCGACCTCGCGGACCTCTACGCCGCGTGGCTCGATAGCGACCACGCCGTCCGAACCGCGAACTCGGCGCAGGAGGCGCTCGAGCGGTTCGACGACGACGTCGACGTCGTATTGCTGGACCGGCGACTCCCGGAGTCCACGGGCGACGACGTGCTCGCCGAACTCCGCAAGTCCGGGAGCGACGTGCAGATCGCGATGGTGAGCGCCGTCGACCCGGACTTCGACATCATCGAGATGGGCTTCGACGCCTATCTCGTCAAGCCGGTCGCTCGCGACGAACTCACCGACCTCGTTAGCCGACTCCTCGCACGCCGACTGTACACCGTCGAGGTCCGCGAGTTCTTCTCGCTCGCCGCCAAGCGCGCCGCGCTCGAAGCCCAGAAGGACGCCGATCAGCTCGCGGACAACGAGGAGTACCAGCGTCTCCTCGCCGACCTCGAAGCCCTCGAGAGCGAACTGGACGAGGAACTCGGAAACCTCGACGACGAGGACGTCGTCGCCGTCTTCCGGTCGCTGCGCGAACACGGCGGGGAGTGACGGGGGATCTGCCAACGGGCTTTTCACCGTTCACGTGTTACCGTACCAGTAGCGCATGGACGACGGTGTTCGCGTACTCTACGTCGGCGATCGAGCCGGCGGGTCGCACGCGAGTGAACTCGGCGCGGCGGACGAGATCGCGACGTCGTGACGGCTCCCGACGGCGCGTCCGTCGTCGACAGCCTCTCGGAACACAGCGTCGACTGCATCGCCTGCGAGGACCGGCTGACGGGCATCGACGCGATCGGCGTGCTCCGACTCGTCCGCGACACCGATCCGGCGATCCCGTTCGTCCTCTACGCCCTCGACGGCTCCGAGTCCCTCGCCGCCGACGCCATCTCCGCGGGCGTCACCGACTACGTCCGAGCCGACGGCGATGACGGTCTCGATCGGCTGATCGAAACCCTCGTCTCGGCCTCCCGTCGCTACCGCGCCGAGCAGGACGTCGCGCTCTTGAACGACCTCGCGCGGAACGTCTACGAGCGCATCACGGAGGCCTTCTTCGCGCTCGATCGCGAGTGGCGTTTCACCTACATCAATCAGGAGGCGGAGAACCTCCTCGAAGTCACCGCCGAGCGCATCGTCGGCGAGAACATCTGGGAGGTCTTCCCGGAGTCGGTGGGTTCGACGTTCTACACGGAGTTCCACCGCGCCATCGCCACGCAGGATCCCGTGACGTTCGAGGAGTCGTTCGGCCTACTGGACAAGCACTTCGAGGTCCGCGCCTACCCCTCCGAGGACGGACTCTCCATTCACTTCCGCCAGACCGTCGCGGGCGAATCGACGCGCGGCGACCACCTGATGGAACTCACGAGTCTGCTCTCGTATGACCTCGCGGACTCCATCGACAACGCACGGGCCGCACTCACCGCGACGCGCGCGTCCCATCCCGAAGTCGACGGTCTCGACGACGTCGAGGCCGCCCTCGATCGGATGGACGACCTCGTCAATCACTCCGTCACGCTCGCCAGCGAGGAGAACTACTCGACGACGAACTCCACGGGGTAGTCCGTGAGGTCCTCGTAGCCGTCCTCGGTGACGACGGCGATGTCCTCGATGCGCACGCCGCCGACGTCGGGATCGTAGAGTCCCGGCTCGATCGTGATGACGTGACCGGGGACGAGTTCCCCGTCGGCGCCCTCGCTCAGCCGCGGTCCCTCGTGGACGTCGAGACCGACGCCGTGGCCCGTCGAGTGGATGTAGCCCGTTTCGGTGCCGGGATCCGAGCGTAGCGTCGGGTAGCCCGCGTCCTCGTACACCTCGCAGGCCGCCGCGTGGACGTCCGCCCCGGTCGCACCCGGTTCGAGCGCCTCGAACGCCGCGTCGAACGCCCCTCTCGTGACGTCGTAGAACTCGCGGGCGGCGTCGCTCGGTTCGCCCTTCACGAACGTCCGCGTCATGTCGGCGTGGTACTTCGTGGTCTTGCTCCGCGGGAAGATATCGATCACGATCGGTTCGTTCGCCCGCAGCGGCCCGCTCCCGCGGTTGTGCGGTTCTGCCGCGTCCGCGCCGCACGCGACGATGGTCTCGTCGAGGCTACACCCGTGCCGGAGGAGCGTCACCTCGATCTCCTCCTTCACGCGCTCCGCCGTCAGCGCCCCGCCGTCGTACCGGAGCACGCCGTCCGCGACGGAGGCCTCTCTGATCAGGGTCTCGGCGGCACGCATCGACGCCTCGTTGGCCGTCTGGGCCTCGCGAACGTGCTCGACCTCCGTCGCGGTCTTCGCGGCGCGCGCGTCGCCGACGTGGTCGTCCCGGTCGGGCGTCACCGCCACGTCGCGCGCCCGAAGGTCGTCCGCGACGCCGAGCGGGAAGCGCGCGTTCGTCGCGACGTCGGCGGCGTCGAACTCGTCGAGGAAGCGAGCGACGACGCGTCGGAACGCCTCGTCGCGGCCGTGTTCGCTCGCGAGCCCGTGATAGTCGTAGTCCGCGTACCGACGCACGGCGTCCGCGCGCGACTCGCTCCTCGCGCGGCCGTACTCCAGCCCGGAGACGAGGAGCGCGGTCGTCTCGGGCGTGTAGAGGGTCACGAACGGATCGGGCGCGTCGAAGCCGGAGAGGTAGTACTGATCGGCGAGGTCGGCGCTCGCGTGGAGGAGGTAGCCGTCGCGGCCCGCCTCGCGGAGGAAGGCGTCGAGTGCGGCGTAGTCGCGTTCGTCGTCCATACGCGGGGGTCCGTCCGCGATGACAAAAGGGTTTGCCGGCGGGTAGTCGGGCGCGCACCGACGGCGTGCCCCGGAACGCTTACGGACGCCTCTCGCGTCCTCACCGCGTATGCAGGTCACGGTCCCGCAGTCGCGCGTGCACGGCGACGCGCAGGTACCGCCGTCGAAGAGCTACACCCACCGCGCGATCCTCGCGGCGGGCTACTCGGAGGGGGCGCTCGTCCGTCGCCCGCTGAAGTCGGCGGACACGCAAGAGACGATGGGCGTGGTGGAGGCGTTCGGCGGCGACGTCGCCGTGGTCGAGAACACGCTCGAAATCGACGGATTCGCCGGCGCCCCCGAGGCCCCACCGGACGTCATCGACTGCGGGAACTCGGGCACGACGATGCGCCTCGCGACCGGCGCGGCCGCGCTCGTCGACGGTGGGACCGTCCTCACCGGCGACGTCTCGCTGCGTTCGCGCCCGCAGGCGCCGCTCCTCGACGCGATCGAACAGCTCGGCGCGCGCGCGCGATCGACGCGTGGGAACGGGCAGGCCCCGCTCGTCGTCGAGGGCCCCGTCGAGGGCGGGTCGGTGACGATCCCCGGCGACGTCTCCTCGCAGTTCGTCTCCGCGCTCTTGATGGCCGGAGCGGTGACGGCCGAAGGGGTCGACATCGAGCTCTCGACGGAACTGAAGTCCGCGCCGTACGTCGACATCACGCTCGAACTACTCGACGACTTCGGCGTGACGGCGACGGAGACGGAGACGGGCTACCGCGTCGCGGGCGGACAGACGTACGAGCCGCCGGAGGGCGAGTACGCCGTCCCCGGGGATTTCTCCTCGGCGTCCTACCTGCTCGCGGCGGGCGCGCTCGCCGGCGACCCGGAGGTCGAGGTGCGCGGCGTCTATCCGAGCGCGCAGGGCGACAGCGCGATCCTCGACGTCTTGGAAGCGATGGGCGCGGACCTCGACTGGCACCGCGACGACGGCCGCGCGGTCGTGCGGCGCTCCGAGCTGTCGGGGACGACGGTCGACGTCGGCGATACGCCCGATCTCCTCCCGACGATCGCGGCGCTCGGCGCGGCCGCGGATGGGACGACGGAGATCGTGAACGCAGAGCACGTCCGCTACAAGGAGACGGATCGCGTGAGCGCGATGGCGGAGGAACTGGCGAAGATGGGCGCGGCGGTCGAGGAGAAACGAGACGCGCTGATCGTCCACGGCGGCGAGAGCGATCTCGAGGGCGCCGCCGTCGAGGGGCTGGGCGACCACCGCGTCGTGATGGCGCTCGCCGTCGCGGCGCTCGTCGCGGAGGGTGAGACGACGATCACCGGTGCGGAGGACGTGGACGTCTCCTTCCCGGGGTTCTTCGACACGCTCTACGAACTCGGTGTGAGCGTCTCGCGCGAGTAGAGCGGCGCGATCGAGTGGCGAACACGCCGGCGTCGGGAGTCGGGGATCGGAGCGGGGTGCCGGCGGATTTCGCGCGCCCGCCCCGAGCGCTCGTTCAGGGCACGCCCCTGAGTGGATGCGTCTTAACGGATGAACGTCCGTCCGTCGACGAACTCCCGGCCGCCGGAGGGGTCCGTTTTTGCGCGTTTTGCAAGGCCTTTAAGCGCGGGCGGCCGAACCTCGTAGTAATGAACGGGAACCGTTTCGGGCGGCTCTTTCAGGTGACGACGTACGGTGAGAGCCACGGGAAGGGGATGGGCGCGACCGTCTCCGGCGTCCCCGCGGGCCTCGAACTCGACGAGGAGGACATCCAGCGCGAACTCGATCGGCGAAAGCCCGGTCAGTCGATGATCTCGACGTCGCGCGGCGAGCCGGACGCGGTGACGATCCAGTCGGGCGTACAGGACGGCTACACGACGGGAACGCCCATCGGTTTGACCATCGAGAACAAGGACGCACGCTCGGGGAAGTACGAGCCGTTCATCACGGCGCCGCGACCGTCGCACGGCGACTTCACGTACTCCGCGAAGTTCGGCACGCGCAACTGGGGCGGCGGCGGGCGTTCGTCCGCGCGCGAGACGGTGAACTGGGTCGCGGCGGGTGCGATCGCGAAGAAGATCCTCCGCGAAAACGGCGTGCGCGTGAAGGCGCACGTGAACCAGATCGACGACATCGAGGCCGGCGAGGTGTCGTGGGAGGAGATGCTCGAACACGCGGAGGAGAACGACGTGCGGTGTGCGGATCCCGAGGCCGCGGCGGCGATGCAGGCACGCATCGAGGAGTATCAGGAGCGCGGGGACTCGATCGGGGGATCGATCTACTTCGAAATCAGGGGCGCGCCGCGGGGACTCGGCGCGCCGCGCTTCGACAGCGTCGAGGCGCGACTCGGGCAGGCGCTCATGTCTGTGCCGGCGTCGACGGCGTTCGAGTTCGGTCTCGGGCGCGACGCGCGCGAGTACAGCGGGAGCGAGCGCAACGAGGACTGGACGTTCGACGAGAACGGGGCGTCCGACGCCTCGGAACGAACGAGCGGTGACGAGCCGCGAGTAGGTGATCCGACGCCCGTCGGCAACGACCACGGCGGTCTCCAAGGTGGTATCACGACCGGCCAGCCGATCTACGGCGAGCTGACGCTGCACGCGCCGACGTCGATTCCCTCGGAGCAGACGACGGTGGACTGGGAGACGGGCGAGGAGAAGACCGCGCAGGTCATCGGCCGCCACGATCCCGTGCTGCCGCCGCGCGGCGTCCCCGTCGTCGAGGCGATGTGCCGGCTGACGATCCTCGACTTCATGCTCCTCGGCGGGCGCATCAACCCCGATCGAATGGACGATCAGCCGGGCGAGTACGACACCGACTACCACCCATCGAGTCCGGAGAACGATCCCGAGGACGCGGAGACGCGCGCGGAGTAGGCCCACGGTTCGACGGGCGATGCTAGGCGAGTCGGCACGCCTTTGCGGGGCGCGCGCGACGTGAGCGCATGGACGTAGCGCAGGAGACTCGGTACAACCCGTTCGGGATGGACGAGGAGTGTCGCAACTGCGAGGGGCTTTGCGACGTCCGCGAGCGCGTCGTCCACGGCTACGGTGACGCGGGCGCGGACTTCGTCTTCGTCGGCGAGCGTCCGAGCGCGGGCGCCGAGCGGACCGGCGTGCCGTTCACGGGCGATCCGGTCGGCGAGCGCTTTCAGGACGTCCTCGGGCAGATCGGCCTGAACCACTCCCTCCCGTCGAGCGAGGAGCCGGAGATCGAGAACGCCTACATCACGTATCTGACACGCTGTCGTCACCCGGAACGGACGCCGACGGACGGGGAGGTCGCGACGTGCGAGCCGTTTCTGAACGCGGACCTCCGGATGATCAATCCCGAGATCATCGTGCCGGTGGGCGAGCGCGCGCTCGCGGAGATCGGCGTGGAGTACACGACGACGCCGGTCGAGGAACTCGACGTCGTCGAGCACCACGCCGAACGGATCCGTGGACGAGGCTTCGAGCTGATGCCGATGATCCACCCGGAGGCGATGACGGACGAGCAGATGGACGCGTTCGTGACGGCGTTCCTCGACCTCAGGGAGACGGATTACCGCCAGACGAAGGGCCGTCGCGGCCGATAGGCTGTGGAGGAGAAGGGGAGACCGGAAATCGGGGACGGAAGAACGGAGTGCCGGGGACGACAGGTACATCGTGCAAGAACAGCGCGGGGTTGAAGGCCGGCGGACGCCGACAGAACGCCATGACGCTCCTCGTCGCAATGGTCGAGCCGCCCCGCGAGGGACTCGTTCTCCCTCGACTGGTGGACACGTCGCCGCTGACGCCGGCCGAGACCGTCGAACTCTATCGCGCGATGACCAAGGACCTCCTGCGCGCCGGCGCGGACAGCGGGGGCGATCTCCTCGTGAACTATCGCCCGGACGACCTGCTTCCGGAGCCGTACGTCCGAGAACGGTCGAGCGAGGCGGCGGTCCGCGATCTCGCCGCCGAGGCGCTCGACGAGGACGAGATGGCGGAGGCACGTTTCGAGGTGCAGGTCGGATCGAGCCGCGAGGCTCGCGTGGGGAACACGGTGACGCACCTCCTCGAAGCGGAAGACCAGACGTCCGTCGCGGTGGCGGATCCGGTCGCACCGCTGCTCGATCGGTCGGCGCTCGACGCGGCGGCGATGAAACTGCGGCGACGCGACGTCGTCCTCGGGCCGGCCGCGGACGGCCGGGTCCACTACGCGGCGTTCGGGACGCCGATCGACTTCGCGGGGGCGTACGCCGTCCCGGAACTGGAGACGCTGACGGCGCGGGCGCGCGACGCCGACCTCGACGTGGACTTCCTGCCGCCGTCGGTGACGGTGCGGACGGGCGCGGACCTGCGGACGCTCATCCCGCGCGTCGTGGCGCGCCGTCGCGCCGGCCGGTCGGTGCCCGCGCACACGGCCGCGTTCCTCGACGACCTCTCGGTCCGGGTCGTCGAGAAATCCGGTGAGCGGACGCTCGTCCGCTGAGGAAGTGATATTCGAAGGGACCGGTGTTCGATCGAGTCGGTGTTCGGTCGTTTCGGTGTTCGATCGAGTCGAGACGTGGACAGCCGATGCGCGAACGAGTGCGATCCGGGAAACGCTTATTGCGTGTCGGGTGCTATCCGTTAGCATGCGACCGACGGTCGAGACGGAGGACAGTCGAACGTACGAGTGTCTCCGCTGTGGGGCGCGCGTCGTCGCTCCGGAGACGCGGGTCTGTGAGGCGTGTGGTGGGCCGCTCCAGAGCCTCTCGCGGAGCCGAGACCTCTAGAGACCGAGCGGTAGGTCATCGGGGCCGCCCGCGAGCCGTGGCGCCGCCGATTCGTTGCCCCGTCGGACCGGGATGACGACCCGAGTGACCGAAACCGTTAGGAGGGCGTTCCCCCTTCGGAATGGTACGCGCGTATGTCACGAATAGTGGGCGTCCGACGGGCGTCCGGAGGAACCATCCGATGGCGTTGATGATCTGTGAGGCGTGTTCGACAGCGCAGAACTTCTCGATCCTGCGCTCGGACGCGACGTGTCAGGTCTGCGGTGCCGGCGAGGAGTTCCTCGTGCCGATTTCGGAGTCCGACGAAGCGGCCGCCGGCGACCGGACGAACACCATCCTACTCGCCGACGACAACGACGAGCTCCGCGAGACGTTCCGGCTCTGGCTGTCCGGCGACCGCTGGGACTGCCGGAGCGCCGCGGACGGCGAGGCGGCGCTCGCCGCCGCTGACGCCGACGTCGACGTGCTCGTCCTCGACCGCCGGATGCCCAACCTCGCGGGCGCCGAGGTCGTCGAGCGACTCACCGACACCACCTTCGACGGACAGATCCTCGTCGTGAGCGCCTACGAGCAGGACATGCATCTGAACGAATCGGACGTCGCGGGCTACCTCACGAAGCCCATCCGCCGCCAGACGTTCGTCGACACGCTGGATCGGGTGGTCTCGGACGAGGGCGAACCGACCGACGGGTAGCATCCGTCGCGCGCGCGACGGGACGAAGCCGAAAACCGCATACGGCATCGACGAGAACGAGCCATCACGCGGTGAGGTGGCGGAGCGGCCTATCGCGCCGGTCTTGAAAACCGGTGGCATTCAGCCTCCTGGGTTCGAATCCCAGCCTCACCGTTTCTGTCGAACAACGTGAGACGAACGGGACGCTGGATTCGAGCATACGAGACGATCACTGGGAGTCTCGTCCAGTTCGAATCCCAGCCTCACCGTTTCCCTTCTGACGCGGCGATCGGACTCGACGACCCGTTCGTGGAGAGTAACCGTTTTGGGTACCCCTACCGCACGACGATGTATGGAGGACATGTACGACGAGTCGGGCCGGGACTGGCCGCACGACCCCGACGGCGAGGAGGGCAGCGAGGGCGGACGCAAGTACGGGATGGCCGTCCTCTCGAAGAAGGTCGACGAGGACGAGGACTTCCCGCTCGAGAAGGACGAGTTCGTCGCGGAGTACGGCGACGAGCCCGTGCGGATCAACTACCAGCGGGTCGTCTCCGTCGCGGACATCTTCGAGCACGTCGAGGCAGACGAGTACGACGACAAAGTCGACTTCTGGAAGCAGGTCGGGGAGGGAATGCGCTCGGGCGACATCTGGGACTACCACCCGACCGGCGAGTGACGCGGCGCGAGCGACGCCACTAAGGCCGGCGCGCCCGTCCTCTCGACGATGGCGCGACGCGAACCGGACGGCGTGCGAATCGAAGGGGCGACCATGGACGATCTCGACGCGCTCGTCGATCTCTGGGTCGCCCTCGTCGCCGACCAGCGCGCGCACGGCACGCACCTCCTCGCGGAGGCGAACCGCGCGACCGCACGCGACGTCCTCTCGCAGTACATCGCCACCGATCGAGCGGTCGTCGCGCGCACGCTCAGGACCGACGCCCCCGTGGGGTTCGCCATGTACCACGTCGAGACCGGACTCTACGATGAGGACGTCGATCGCGGCGTCGTCGATAACGTCTACGTCGAGTCGGACCAGCGAGAACGCGGGATCGGAAGCGCGCTGCTCGACGCCGCCGAGGGCGCCCTCCGCGACGCCGGCGCGGACGTCCTCTCGATCTCCGTGATGGCGGACAACGACCGGGCGCGCGCCCTCTACGAGGAACGCGGCTATCGCCCCCAACGCCACGTCCTCGAGAAGCCGGGGGAAAGCGATACGCACACAAGGAAGGCCGACGAACCCTGAGACGCGCCAAGGGAGCTTGGGCGGTTCAAGCACTCGATTTGTAATCGAGAATTCGAGGGTTCAAATCCCTCCCTTGGCTTCCGACCGAATGTTCAGAATCCGCGCCTGAGGCGGCTGGATCCGACTCATGGGCGATCCGATAGCGTCGCGATCGCCCGCGATTCGAGAGGGAGCGAAAAGACGCGAAAGAAGTGAGGGGACGCGAGCGAACGACGTTCGCGTGCTATCCGCCGAGGTAGAGTTCCGCGACCTCAGGGTCGTTCATCAGCTCCCACTTTTTTCCCGCTCGGGTCCGCGTCGCGGACCACTCGCGGCAAAAACCTGGGCTAAAAAGGCGCGAGCGAACGACGTTCGCGTGCTATCCGCCGAGGTAGAGTTCCGCGACCTCAGGGTCGTCCATGAGTTCGGCGGCGTCGTCGTGGTACGCGACGCGGCCCTGATCGAGGACGTAGCCGCGATCGCTGATGGCGAGACCCTGCCGGGCGTTCTGCTCGACCATGAGGATCGCGGTGCCGAGGTCGTTGACGGCGGCGACGTCCTCGAAGACCTCCTGTGCGGTGTTGGGCGCGAGACCCGCGGAGGGCTCGTCGATGAGCAACACGTCGGGGTCGGTCATGAGCGCGCGGGCGAACGCGAGCACCTGTCGCTGCCCGCCGGAGAGCGTTCGGGCCTTCGCGGTGCGCTTCTCGCGGAGCAAGGGGAAGCGCTCGTAGAGTTCCTCGACGCGTGCGCCGACGCCGCCGTCGCGGGAGACGCCGCCGATCTTGAGGTTCTCCGCGATCGTGAGGCTCCCGAAGACGTTCTCGGTCTGTGGGACGAAGCCGACGCCGAGGCGGACGACGTCCTCGGGGGGCGTGCCGCCGATCTCCTCGCCGCGGAGTCGGACGCTCCCCGACCACGGTTCGAGGAGACCGAACGCCGTCTTCAGCGCGGTGGATTTCCCCGCGCCGTTCGGGCCGACGAGACAGACGATCTCGTCCGCCTCCAGACGGATGTCGAGTCCGTTCAGCACCTGCACGTCGCCGTACCCCGACTCGACGCCGTCGAGTTCGAGGACGGGATCACTCATCGAGCGGTCCCCCGAGGTACGCGTCGATGACGCGGTCGTCCGTCCGCACCGAACCCGGATCGCCCTCGACGAGCACGCTGCCCTGATCGAGGACGACGATCGGATCGGCGAGATCCATGATGAAATCCATGTCGTGTTCGATGACGAGGAAGGTGATACCGTCGTCGTTGAGGTCGCGGATGAACCCCTTGAGCTTGTTCGCGAGCGTCGGATTGACGCCGGCGATCGGTTCGTCGAGCAGGAGAATGTCGGGATCGGTCATCGTCGCCCGCGCGAGTTCGACGAGCTTCATCTGCCCGCCGGAGAGTTCGGTCGCGGGCGTGTCGGCGAACCGCGCGATCTCGAAGCGTTCGAGGGTCTCCATGGCGCGTTCGAGGTTCGCTCGCTCCTCGGCCACCACCTGCCCCCGATTGGTGAAGACGGAGAGGACGCTCTCGCCCGTCTGGTGTTGTGGGCCGACGAGCATGGCCTCGCGGACGGTCATCCCTTCGAGCTTCCGCGGGGTCTGGAACGTCCGGACGAGTCCGGCGTTCGCGACCGCGTGCGGTTCCGCGCCCGTGACGGCCGTACCGTTCACGCGGACCGTCCCGCCGTCGGGTTCGTAGAAGCCGGAGACGAGGTTGAACAGCGTCGATTTCCCGGCGCCGTTCGGGCCGATGAGTCCCGTGATGGTGCCGCGTTCGACGTCGAGATCGACGTCGTCCGTGACCTGAAGGCCGCCGAAGGCTTTCTCCAGCCCGCGGACTTCGAGGACGGGATCGGGCTTCCCCGTGACGGGACCGTCCGCGATCGCGTCGTCACTCATCGTTTCCCTCCGTCGTGCCGGGCGTGATGAGTTCGTGCTGTGCCGGGAGGACGCCCTCTTGGCGGGCGTACATCACCGCGATGATGAGGACGCCGATGACGAGCAGGCGGACGGCGGCCGAGGGGAAGTTCGAGGGGAGGACGCCGCCGAGGAAGCGCGTCCCCTGCACGATGAGGACGAGGACGAGACCGCCGAAGAACGCCCCGCGATTCGATCCGCTGCCGCCGAGGATGACGGCGATCCAGACGTAGAAGGTCTGGGTCGGATCGAGCGCGCCGGGCGTGATGGCGAGCTGGAGGTGGGCGTAGAAGACGCCGGCGAGCGCCATGACGACGCAGCCGACGACGAACGCCTCCATCTTGAAGCGGAACGCGTTCTTCCCGAGGGCTTCAGCGAGGTCCTCGTCCGCGCGAATAGTGCGGACGGTGCGCCCCCACGGCGAGAGGTGGAGACGCCGGAGCGCCCAGTACGTCACGCCGACGAAGACGGCGACGAGGCAGACGTCGAGAGCGTAGGTCGGCGCGCCGCGGGGGACGTCGCCGAGGATCGGCCACGTGCCGAAGAAGAGCGGGAGACCGAGGATCCCGCTCGGGCCGTTCGTCCACGTGCTCTGATTGTTGATGACGCTGCGGATGACCTCGGCGAGACCGAGCGTGGCGATCGCGAGGTAGTCGGAGCGCAGGCGGAGCGTCGGGATCCCGATGATCACGGCGACGGCGGCGGCGAGCGCGAGGCCGACGACGAGACCGACGATCGGATCGACGGTGAAGCCGAGCGGGCTGTCGCGCGCGGAGACGAGCGCGGTGCCGTACGCGCCGAGCCCCCAGAACGCGGCGACGCTGAAGTCGATGAGTCCGGCGTAGCCCCAGTGGACGTTCAGCCCGAGCGAGAGGAGGACGTACATCCCGGCGAGCGCGAGCAGGTAGAGTCCGTAGGAGAGGTTGATGACGCCGGAGGCGACGCCGAGGACGAAGAGGACGAAGAGGACGCCGACCGACCACGCGACGTTCGATTCGGCGTCGGTGAGACCGGCGTACCACGCGCGTATCGGATTCGTCATTCAGACCGCCTCCCCCATGATGCCCCGCGGGCGCAGGAGCAGGATGGCGACCATGATGAGGAAGGCCACCGTGTTCGCGTACTGCGCGTTGATCGGGACGCCGTACGTGGAGAGCGCGGGCACCAGCTCGTGGATCACGCCGATGACGAGTCCCCCGATCATCGCGCCGTAGACGCTTCCGATGCCGCCGAGGATGACGGCGGCGAAGACGACGAGCAGGAGGTTGAATCCCATGAGCGGCTGGAGGCGGAGGCTCAGGCCGAGGAAGACGCCCCCCGCACCGGCGAGTCCGGCGCCGATCGCCCACGTGGCATCGACGATGCGGTTCGTCCGAATCCCCGACGCGCGCGCGAGATCGCGGTTGTCCGAGGTGGCGCGCATCTGTCGCCCGAGGCTCGTGTATTGGAGGAGGACGTGGAGTGCGGCGACGAGCGCGATGGTGGCGACGACGACGACGACGTCGCGCGCGGTCACGGCGACGCCGAGCGCGCCGAAGCCGGGTAGCGGCCCGGAGCGCGGGAGCGCGTAGGCCTGCTGGATGTTACCGAAGAGGATCTGGACGATGGCGCGCATGACGAACGCGACGCCGATGCTCGCGATGAGGAGACCGACCGCGCTCGTGTCGAGCTTCGAGTAGACGAGGCGCTCGCTCGCGATGGCGACGATGGCGGCGACGACCATTCCGACGGCGAGCGCGACGACGAACGCCGCGGGACCGCCGAGGAGACCGGCGAGACCGCCGCCGGCGGTCGCGTTCCCGCCGCCGACGAGGAGCGCGGACGTCCCCGAGAACGCGAGGAGCGCGGCGTACGCGCCGACGGTCATCGTGTCGCCGTGCGCGAAGTTCGCGAATCCGCGGATGCTGTACACGAGACTGAGACCGATGCTCGCGAGGACGATGACGCCGCTGTAGACCAGTCCGTTGACGAGATATTGGAGTGTTGCTGACATACGTGCCCTTCTTACGTCGAGACGAAGCCGGTGGACACGTAGGAGTGGTCTTGGACCCCGAAGACCTGCAGGTAGGCCTCCGGATCGCCGTTCTCGTCGAGGTCGATCGGGCCGCTCACGCCCTGATAGTCGATGTCGCTCGCGCTCCCGCCGTCCGCGACGACGTCGTGGGCGGCCTCGTACGTCTTGACTTTCTGCCCCTCGGGGCGAGTGACGTCGCGGACGACGTCGCTGAGCGCCTTCCCCGTGAAGTCGTCGGCGACCTGAATGGAGAGCGCGGCGGTGACGACGCAGTCGTAGGTGTACGCGGACCACGCCGTCGGCTCGCTCCCGTACTCGTCCGTGAACGCCGAGGCGAACTGCTTGTAGTTGTCCTGATCGACGGCCGCGGACGGGGCGACGACCTTCATGCCGTCGATGCTCCCCTTCGGGGTGTTCTGAATGACCTTCGTCCCCTTCACGGAGTCCGCGCCGTAGTAGTCGATGTCCTCGTTGCTGTACCCCTGATCGTAGGCCTCCTGCGCCATCGTCGTGAACTCGGGTTGGTAGGTGATGAACACCCACGCGTCCGCGCCCGACTGGTGCATCGCGGTGATGACGCTGGAGTAGGACGCCTGTCCCTGATCGTGGGCGGCGTCGTACGCGATCTCGCCCGAGAAGGACGACCTGAAGGCGTCGGCGATCCCCGAGCCGTACTCGTTGTTGATGTACGTCAGCGCGACGCTGTCGTGGCCGTCCTTCGAGACGAGGTCGGCGATCGCCGACGATTGGGTCTTCCCGGTCGGACTCATGCGGAGGAGACCGGGGTAGTCGGTGAGCTTCGGTCCCGTGGAGTTCTGACTGAGCTGAACGACGTCGGTCCCCTTGATCACGGACTCGTAGATGGCGATGCTGACCCCGGAGCCGACCGTGCCGATGAGGAAGGGGACGCCGCTCTGATTGACGAGTTTCTGCGCGGCGGAGACGCCGCCCTGATTCGTCGATTGGGAGTCCTCGACGGAGAGCGAGAGCGTCCCGTCCTTCACGCCCACGTCGTTCACGTCGCTCAGCGCGAGCGTCCGCCCGCGCTCGTTGCGCGTGCCGAACTCGGAGAGCGACCCCGTCTGCGCGTCGACCATGCCGATGGTGTAGGTGTCGCTCCCACCGTCCCCGCCCGATCCACCGCCGGTACAACCGGCGAGCGCGGCCGTCCCGGTCACCCCCGCGATCTTCAGGAAGTCACGACGGTCGAACGAATTGGTGTGTGATGCCATGTAACGACCATCAGTAGCCGAAGGCGGGAAATAACGTTGTCCCCGACCATGGACGGGTGTCGGTCCGCGCCGGACGGGCGCGAAACGAACGGACGTCGACTCGCCGAAAGCGGCGGTGAACGCGCGTTCTCGCGGAACACCTCGCGTACCTCTTCGAGCACTACGACGGCGGCGAGATCGCGGTCGGGAGCCACGACCCGGCGATGATCGACTACGCGAAGCCGCTCCACGACGAGTACGGGATGTCGCAGTACGTCACCTACGGCGGCAAGTGGTTCCGGTACTTCTACCGGCGCGTCATGGAACGCAAGGGGAACCTCCGCTTCGCCGCGCGCGCGCCGTCCTCACCTAGAGGGATCGAGACCTAGGGATCGAGGAGCTTCGCCTCGGCCTTCCGGAGGTGTTCGAGGAACGTCGTCTTCGCCACGCCCTGTTTCGCCGCGAGCTCGCGGACCGTGATCGCCCGCGGCCACGAGTAGTACCCCTCGGAGCGCGCGAGCTCGTAGGCGTCGCGCTGGGCCTCTGAGAGGCGATCGACCCGGCGAAGCGTCGACCCACGCGGTGGGCCGCTCGACGAGATTCGCGTCACCTCGATCTCCGCGTCGCGCGTCTCGCGGATCTCCTCGAGTGCGGCTTCGAGTTCCGCGCGGCTACCGCGGTAGAAGACCGGCCAGAACTCCACGCCGTCGACGATCCGGATGGGCTGGTCGTGGAGGAAGCCGCGCGAGACGAACGCGTCGTTCACGGAGTGTCCCGGCTCCTCCTCGACGAACAGCTCCCGGGCCGCGCCGCCGGCCTCGGGCGTCGCCTCGCGCGAACCGTAGCGCTCCTCGAGTTCGAGGACGGAACGGGTGCGCTCCGAGTCGCGGATCGCCGCGACGAGCGCGTCGACCTCGGCCGCCGTGTCACCGTACGCCGTGAAGAGGCTCCGGACGTTCCCGTCCGAGGTCCGGTAGACGGCGTGCGCGAGCAGCCCGCCCGCCGTCTCCGCCGTGACCTCGATCGACCAACAGCCCGGGTGCCAGACCGTCAGGGTCAACTGGAGACCCGAGGCGTCCCCCACCGACGCCGTCGTATCGCTCACGCGATCGTGTACGGCGCGGCCGTATGTGGGCCTTTCGCAAAGACAGCGGCGCCGCGAACGCGCGGCGATTCACGAGTCCGTCACGGCCGCCGTCGCGTCCGCGTCCGCGTCCGCGTTCCCGTCGCGATCGGCGGCTCGTCCGAGAGCGAACACGACCGCGCCGCCGACGACGACGAGCGCGCCGGCGACGCCGAACGTGAGGAGGTAGTCGGTGCGGGCGGCGAGCCAGCCACCGAGGAGACCCCCGACGCCGCCGGCGCCCGAGGAGAGCGCGGTGTAGAGTCCGAGGGCGGCGCCGCGACGGCCCGGCGCGGCGTAGCGCGCGACGAGCGTGTTCGCGGTGACGGCGACGACGGCCCACGAGAGGCCGACGACGACGTTGAGGGCGGCGACGCCGACGAGGCTGGTGACCGAGGGCGCGCCGAGCGCCGACGCCGCGGCGGCGACGGCGGGGAACGCGACGGCGCGGAAGCCGAGCGCGCCCGTCTGGAGGCGCCGGAGATCGTAGCGGTCGGCGAGCGCGCCCGCGCCCGCGTAGAACGCCGCGGAGGAGAGGCTGGAGACGACGTAGAGCGCGTAGACGGCGTCGTCGCCGTAGCCGACGCCCGCGAGGAAGTCGGGGAGCGGCGCGCTGAAGACGCTGAAACCGGCGAAGAAGACGGAGACGGCGGCGAGGTAGACCGCGAGCGGGCGGCCGACGCCGCCGAGGAGCGCGCGCGGGTTCGACGTCCGGGCGAGCGAGACGAGCCGCCCGGGGAGGAGCGGGCTGAGCGTCCCGCGAACGGTGCGGAGGACGCGCGGACGGCGGGCGAGGTCGGCGGTATGCGGTGCGCCGCCGGCCGACGGCAGCCAGCGCGCGGCCGCGAGCGTCGCCGCGGCGAGGAGGAGGACGCAGACGAGGAGGAGCGAGCGCTGGACGGGGAGGGGGGCGGGACCGACGCTCGCGCCGCCCGGGAGGACGACGGACGACGACGCGAGCGGGGCGAGGAGACCGCCGGTGAGGCGCGTCCAGACGGCGCCGAGGACGAGACCGCCGGCCCACCCGTACCCCTGATAGCGGTTGAGGCGGGCGATGCGGGCGTTCCACTCGCGCTCGGGGGCGTCGGCGAGGATGAGCGTCGTGAAGACCGGCGTGGCGCTCGCGACGCAGAGCCAGAGCGCGGCGTCGACGAGGATCACGGCGCCGACGGTGTCGAGGAGCGGGAGGATCGCGGTGGCGACCGTGATGCCGCCGAGACCGGCGAGCGCGAACGGGCGATAGCGGCCGGTGCGATCGATGAGACTCCCGACGCCGAGGGCGCCCGGCACCATCGCGATCGACGTCGCGAACCAGCAGATGCCGAGGTCGAAGGCGGTGCCGCCGAGTCCGACGACGAAGAGCGGGACGAGGAGCGAGAGCGCGCCGATGGCGACGTTCGCGCCCGCCCACGCGGAGAGCCACTGATCGGTGGCGGTGTCGCGCACGCCGCAGGCTGGGACCGTCGGGGGCAAAAGCGGATCGCACTCGCGGCGATTCGGGGTCGAGCGAGAACCCCGACGCTCCGCACGACTTGACACCCGGTCGCAGCGACTGCGACGCCCGCGGCGCCCGCGAGGGCGACGGCGTCCTGCAGTGCCCGGCGCGTGACGCCGTCCTCTATCGGCCGCTCACGTCGGCCTGACGCGCTCGACGGAAGACGTAAACGAGCGGGCGGTCTATCCACGCTCGTGGCTCAGCCGCTTCGGTTCAGGCGCTCGAACGAATCGTGGACTCCGGGACGGGTCCGCGAAGAACTGCTGGCTGACCTCGACGCGAACATCGGCGCGGCGGCGACGTCGCCGTGGTATCGGCCGCCGTCGGGGTACGCGGCGCGGCGCTTCGAGATGGACAACGGAGACGTCGCGCTGTTCGCGTACCGCGAGGACGGTGACGGCGCGTACTGGCTCGGGAACACGGAGACGCCGAGCGTCCTCTGGCGGACGGAGAAGGAGAGCTTCACGGAGGCGCCGTTCGACGTCTCGCGTTGGGCACAGCGCGAACTGCTCGCCGGTCTCCACGAGGAGGCCACGTGGCTCGCCGACTACACCTACCTCTCGTGGTTCTTCCTCCCCGTGCTCTGCTCGAAGGACGGCCGCGAGACCACCCGGACCTTCTTCCGCGAGCACGCGGCGGGGTTCCCGGACGCCGACCGGGACGCGGCGCTCGGCTTCTACGACGACTTCCTGAAGACCGGCGTCTTCGAGGAGTACCGCCACGTGATGGCGGGCAAGCTCGGCACCTCCGAATACCTCGATCTGACGCGGACCGCGGCCGCGATGGGCGAGTTCGACGCCGCGTGGCTCCTCGCCGAGTCCGGCTACGACGTCACGCCCGAGATCGAGGTGACGACCGGGCACTCCCTCGACTTCCGCGCGGAGCGCGCGGGCGAATCGGACGCCCACCTCGTCGAGGTGACGCGCCCCCTGCCGGTCGACGAGCGCTCGGCCGGGACGCCCGCGGCCGCCGTGCGCGACACCGTCGCGACGAAGACCGACGGCCAACTCGCGAAACACGGCGGCGGCGCGACGCTTCTCGTGGACTGTTCGAGCTTCCCGGACGACGACTGGCGCGCGCTGCTCGCCGAAGAGCCGGACGTCCAACACCGACCGGCGGTCGTCTTCCGCGTGCGCCCGAGCGGGCGCGTCGAGGGATACGCGAAGGGCGCGGTGCCGCTCGACCTCGATTTCGATCTCGACCGCTGATCCTGACACTCAAATGCGAGCGGGTCCCAGTTTCGACGAATGAGCGACGCCGACGTCGGCGGCGAGACGGGGACCGCGTGGCGCGAGCGGTTCGGCTTCGACGAACCCTACGACAACCAAGCGGACGCCATCGAGGCGGCCATCGACGTCGGGCGCGAGAACGGCTATCTCGCGATGGAGGGCGCCTGCGGGACGGGCAAGACGATGGCGGCGCTGACGGCCGCCGCGACGCTCTGCGACGCGGGCGTCTACGAGAACGTCCTCGTCGTCACGCCCGTCAAACAGCAGCTCCGGCAGTTCGTCGACGACCTCCGGACGATGAACGCGGGGAGCGACGATCCCCTGCGGAGCGTGGCGCTCGTCGGCAAACGCGACCTCTGTCCGTACGGCCGCGAGGACGTCTTCCCGGCCGAGGTCGGCGTCCACGACCGCTGTGAGGATCTGCGGGAGACGACCGCCGGACTCGTTGAGGCGGGCGATGAGGGATCGCGATACGACGGCGCGGAGATCGACGATCTCACCGCGATCCGGACCGACGAGGATCTCGATGACGCGTGGTGGGATCCCGTGACGGCGCGCGACCTCGCGAAGAGCGCGCGTCCGGGCCGGGAGTCCATCGATCAGTCGACGCTGGAGACGGCGGGTGCGAGTTCGCCGTACGTCCCCGTCCAGCCGAGCGCGGATGCGGAGTTCGACGCGGACGAGCCGCTGTTCTGTCCGTTCGAGGCGGACTGGTACGGGCGCAATCGCGGATCGCCGATCGATTTCACTGCGGGCGAGGAGCGCGTCGTCACGTCGCGCGACCTCCTGCCCGCGGCCGTCGAGGCCGGGACGTGTCCCCATCGCGTGCAGAGCGTGCTTCTGGAGACCGCAGACGTGATCGTCGGGAACTACAACCACCTTTTCGACCCGCAGAGCCGGCCGCTCCTCGAGGGCGTGGTCGGCGAGGACACGTTCGTCATCGTGGACGAGGCCCACCGCATCGAGGAGCGCGTGCGCGACCTGCTCTCCGAGCGCGTCGGCCGGCAGACGCTTCGGCGGGCGCGCAACGACATGAGCGATCTCGTCGCGCGGGCGAATCAGAGCGAGAGCGCGAAGGAGGAACTCGCCGCGCACCTCGCGGACTTCGACGTGACGGTCGGCGACGTGAAGCGCGCGCGGGACTTCTACGACGACGTCGCGGCGTGGCTGACGGGCGAGGTGACCCAGCGGCTCGACGAGGAGTTCGGGAGCGAGCGGGACTGGCCGGCGCGCGACGTCGAACTCCCGCTGCGCGATCCGGACGTCGCCGAGCCGGACGACCTGACGCGGTGGGCGGAGCGCGAGGGGTACACGGGCGATCTGTGGCGGCGCCTCCGAACCGTGGGGACGGCGGTCGAGGACGTCCTCGACGAGGAGGAGCGCGCGACGGTCTGCGAGGCCGTCGGGAGCGCGTTCACGAACTGGTGGGAGCGCGATCACGCGACGCACTTCCGCGAGATCGAACTCGAACACGCGCCCAAGGAAGCCCCCTCGGGCGAGCCGTGGGAGGCGACGTACACGGCGGGAGTCGTGACGTACAACTGCATGCCGGGCGAGGCGGTGCGCGACGTGTTCGCCGCCCTCGGCGGGGGCGTGTTGATGTCCGCGACGCTCGAACCGATCGACGTCTTCCGGGAGGTCGTCGGATTGGACGCGCTCGCGGGCGACGGCGACGAGTCGCGGCCGGTCGCGGAGCGCTCGTACGACCTGCCGTTCCCCGAGGAGAACCGGGCGTCGTGGACGGTGGCGGCCGAGGCGTTCACCGCGCGGAATCGCGGGGAGCCGACGAGCGAGAACGCGAACGCGACGCGCGAGCAGTACCGCTACGTCCTGCGAACGCTCGCGCGGAGCCACGGGAACGTCCTCGTCTGCATGCCGAACTACCGGGAGGCGGCGTGGGCGGGCGACTACCTCGCGGACGCGGTGGACAAGGAGGTGCTCGTCGATTCGAGTTCGAGCGACGAGGAGACCGAGCGACTGAAGCGCGCGTTCTTCCGCGGGCCGGGGAAGGTGCTCGTCACCTCCACGCGGGGGACGCTGACGGAGGGCGTCGATTACGACGGCGATAAACTCCACTGCTGTGCGGTCGTCGGCGTCCCGCTGGTGAACGTCGCGTCGCCGCGGATCCGGGCGGTGAAGCGGGCGTACGCGGACGCCTTCGGCGAGGCGAACGCCTTCGAGTACGCGCTCACCGTCCCCGCGGTGCGCCGGTCACGACAGGCGATCGGGCGCGTCGTCCGGGGACGCGACGAGCGCGGCGTCCGCGTCTTCGTCGACGAGCGCTACACGGCGGACGCTCCGCGATCCGTCCACGACTACCTCGGTGCGGAGGAGCGCGGGGAGTTCGTCCGGATGACGCCGGAGTTCCTCGGACCGAAGCTCGACGGATTCTGGCAGTAACGACCGTGAGGAACCCGCGATCGGGCGTGACAATCCTTGCCTCAGAAGCGTAGGCTTTTACTCGTCGACGCATTACGTATGCGTATGAGTCTCACCATTCGATCCCCCGACGAACGATCCTGCGTGCGATGCGGACGAACGGAGTCGTGGAACGAGGACGTCAACGCGTGGCGCGTCCCCGACGGAGCCGAGGGCGAGGTCGCCTGCATCCACGACTGGGACGTCACCGGCGAGTTCAGGCCGGTCGAGCGGTAACGTACTTCTCGCCGTCGCGATCGACGACGCCGCGCTCTCGCAGCGTCTTGAGGACGCTGAACAGCGTGATTCGCTGGAGGTCGAGGCCGTCGCGAAGCTCGTCGAGGGTCGCGCCCTCGTGGAACTGCAAGAAGAGATAGACGAGCTTGCCCCGCGCCGATTCGACCGCTTCGGGAATTCCCTTCGGCATCTGTCGCGCTTGCATCTCGTTGCACGTACGATGGGGTACGACGACCATAAATCCTGTCTACGACGGACGTCGAAAACCGGGGCGGGCGTGCGGGCGCGGGTTTCACGACCACGGGGCGACGAACGACGCGTATGAGCGATCGCCGCCACGACAGACTGGCGCGCCACCCGACGCCCGGCGTCCGGAACGCCCTCCGCCACTGGCCGGACGCGAAGGGACCGCTGCGCGTCGCGTTCAACTACGCCTGCATCGTGATCGCACGTCACTCGCCGAGCCTCCGGCTGAAGGTCGCCCTCTACCGGCTCCTCGGGATGACCGTCGGCGACGGCGTCTCCTTCGGGCTGGAGGCGACGCCCGACGTCTTCTTCCCCGAACTGCTCGCCGTCGAGGACGACGCCATCGTCGGCTACGACGCCACACTCCTCTGTCACGAGTTCCTCCAAGACGAGTACCGGACGGGCGAGATCGTCGTCGGCGAGCGGGCGATGATCGGCGCGGGCGCCGTCGTCCTCCCGGGCGTCACGATCGGGCGCGACGCGCAAGTCGCGGCGAACTCGCTCGTCGTCGAGGACGTCCCGCCGGAGACGACGGTGGCGGGCGTGCCGGCGGAAGAACTCGAACGCGACGACCGAGACTAGCGCTCCTTCACGACGCCGTACTCGAAGACGTGCGCGTTCGGCACGACGTGCTCGATGCCGTCGTCCTCGACGTGAGTGACGAAGACGTCCATCTCCTGAACGATGCCGCTCGTCTCGCCGATGCGGACGCGGTCCCCGATCC